>JAQBTV010000006.1 GCA_027624715.1 Pseudomonadota bacterium | reverse complement strand
AAACGCAAAGTGGCGACCTATCCCGCCGATGGATTGGGTATGCTGCAGCTCAAGTTATTTGAAGAGACCACAGAGGAGAAACTAATCGAGCCAACGTTTATTGTTGCCCATCCCACCGATGTCTCTCCCCTAGCAAGAAGTAACGACAAACAACCCGAAGTGGCTGACCGATTCGAGCTATTCATTGCAGGAAGAGAAATTGCCAATGGCTTCTCAGAACTCAATGATCCCGAGGATCAAGCAAATCGCTTTAAAAATCAGGTTGAGGCTAAAACACAAGGTGATGACGAAGCCATGTTTTATGACAGTGACTACATCCGTGCCCTTGAGTACGGCATGCCGCCTACTGCGGGAGAGGGTATCGGTATAGACCGTTTAATTATGCTTTTAACGGATAGCGCTACCATACGAGAAGTCATATTATTCCCACAAATGAGACCTGAGTAAGTATGTCTACACCACCTAAAATACTCTGGAAACCCACGGCATCGAGAATCAAAACATCACACATTACTGCATTTATTAAATATATAAATACCAATAATAATCAATTATTTACTATAAAATCATCAAGTGATTTATACAATTGGTCGATCGCCGTACCCACATCATTTTGGAGTTCGATGTGGGATTACTGTGATGTGATCGCCTCGAAAAAAGGAAATATTACTCTAAAGAACCCAAACAAAATGCCTGGAGCAGAATGGTTTCCAGACGCCCGTCTTAATTATGCCGAAAATCTATTGCGTCAACGAGACGCTCAAGAAGCGATAGTCTTCCGTGGAGAAAATAAAGTTACCAACCGCCTCACCTATAGTGAACTCTATGACGCAGTCTCAATAACTGCACAAGCGCTAGTCGAACAAGGCGTTTCGAAGGGTGATCGAGTTGCGGCTTTTTTACCGAATTTACCAGACACCATCATCTTCATGCTGGCAGCCTCGAGCCTGGGGGCCCTTTGGTCCTCCTGCTCCCCAGACTTTGGAACACAGGGAGCATTAGACCGGTTCGGTCAAATTAAACCCAAGGTTCTAATAGGGGTAGATGGGTACTATTACAACGGTAAACACATCGACACACTAAGCAAACTTAGCGAGATCGCCAAATCACTCACATCGCTAAAAAAAGTGATTGTCGTACCATATACAGATTCCAAACCAAAGATCTCAACAATCAAAAAATCGGTTCTCTTGAACGATTTCGTTCGTCCGTTCAGACCAAAACTAATTAAGTTTGAACAAGTACCCTTTAATTACCCGCTGTTCATCATGTTCTCGTCCGGCACTACCGGTGCACCAAAGTGCATTGTTCACGGGCATGGGGGAACGCTGTTGCAACACCTGAAAGAACATCGCTTACACACAGATTTAAAACCCAAAGACCGCTTCTTCTATATCACCACTTGTGGTTGGATGATGTGGAATTGGCTTGTCAGTGGACTAGCTTCTGGCGCGACTCTCTTATTATTTGATGGATCGCCTACGTACCCGTCTGGTGACACTCTATTTGATTTCGCAGAAACAGAGCGCATGACTATTTTTGGAACGTCGGCAAAATATATCGATGCCATTTGTAAAATGGGCATTGAACCATTGCGTACTCACAAGCTACCTCACCTTAGAACTATCACTTCAACCGGATCACCACTTTCACCAGAGGGTTTTGACTATGTGTACACAAAGATCAAAAAAGATGTCCTACTCTCGTCCATATCTGGAGGTACAGACATCGTGTCTTGCTTTGTACTCGGTGACCCCACACTACCGGTCTATCGTGGCGAGATACAGCGAAGAGGCTTTGGTTTGAACGTACAAGTGTTCAGTGATGCCGGGAAACCAGTCATCGGAGAGAAAGGGGAGCTCGTATGCACGGGTTCTTTTCCTTCTATGCCAGTTGGCTTTTGGAACGACAAAGGTGATAAGAAATATCTAAACGCCTATTTTTCACGCTTTAAGAATACTTGGTGCCATGGAGACTTCATTGAACTCACACCACGTGGCACATTAATTATCTATGGCCGCTCAGACGCCGTTCTAAACCCTGGCGGCGTCCGAATTGGGACAGCAGAAATATACCGACAAGTTGAAAAACTCGACTCTGTTGTTGAGAGTCTTGTTATTGGTCAAAAATGGAACGACGACACTCGTATCGTGCTCTTCGTTCGTCTTCGTGATGGATTACAACTTGACGAGCTTTTGCAAGCTAATATAAGGCAGGCTATTAGGGTGAACACAACGCCGCGTCATGTGCCCGAAAAAATACTACAAGTACCGGACATTCCTAGGACTAAAAGCGGAAAAATTGTAGAGTTAGCTGTTAGAAATATCGTTCATAATGAGTCCATTAAAAACATTGAAGCTCTTGCTAACCCGGAAGCCCTCGCACACTTCAAGGACAGAGAAGAACTGGCAACGTAAGTAACACTTAATCTTAAACCCTTATCTACTCCAAAAAAATCCGACACACATGACGTACCGGATCTTTCAACCTCTCAAACTCACTCGAAGATTGAAACTTTATTCATAGCTCAACGCGTGAATCTGGTATTTCCTTAAGATTTTTACCCTCACTGCAGATTGCTTCATACTATTTTTTATTACTGCTGAGGCGGCTTGCCGTCGTCAACCCAGAACTTCCACCATGGCTTGCCTGAATCAGCATCAGGTGCGCTGATATCAACAGCCGACAACTCTGCCTTATTACTCCAAAAATCCCACCATGCGCTGTCAGCGTCCTCTGCCTTTGCTGCCTGCAAACCAGGAAAGTTTAAAGCAATGATGGTATCAATCTTGATCTTGGCATCAAGCAATCCTGACTTCTCATAACTCGCTGCTAAAATTTGAAGGGCACGCGGAGTATCCGGCGCTTTTGGGTAAGTCTCAATGACAGACTGGGCACGATTAATAGATGCGACGTAAGCGCCTCGTTGATAATAATATTCGGCAACACCAGTCTCATGCTCGGCTAACGTATTGACCAAATAAGCCATTCTTAATCGAGCATCCTCAGCATAACGACTTTCAGGGAACCGTTTAACCAAATCTCGCAAGGTATCAAAAGCCTGACGAGCCGATCCCGGGTCTCTTTCCGCAAGGTTTTTTGATAAGAGCATTCCAAACAGCCCCTTATCATCATTAAAATAAACCGAGGCCTTTAAATACATCATGTAGTCACTATATTTGTGCTCTGGGTGCTCCCGTATAAACCGATCACAGGCTATTAGCGCCGATGTATTATCATCCATCTTCCAATACGCATACGCTATATCAATCTTTCCCTGCTCTGCGAATGGCCCATACGGATATCGCAAATCTAAACTTTTATACAATTGAACCGACTGCTCATAATATTTATCATTAAGCCGACCTTTTGCGTTTGTGTACAACTCCTCCGCAGACCAATTTGCCGTCGGATCCTCTTCGAGCCCGACGCAACCCAAAAAAATTATCTGGGAGAGTAGAATTGGAACCAGTAATAGAGTGCTTAAACGTATCTTCATTAATGCTGACTCTCATAAAATTAATATGAATCTAAAATGCCTTACAGACACGCCGCATCGATTGCTGCGTGTGGCGCGTCAATTATATGCCAGTTGACAAAATTCACAGAGACTACGAACTGCGCATTCCCGAGTCCTATATGGGGAAGCGACTCGATCAGGCCTTAGCCACCCTATTCCCACAGTTTTCAAGAAATCGCCTTCAACACTGGTTAAGCTCTGGAAATCTGCTCATAGACGGCGAGATTGTAAAAGCCAAGACAAAGGTTTTAGGTGGGGAATTGATTTTCATTATAGCAAGCGATAGTGTCGAAGACTCTGCATTTGAAGCAGAAGACGTTCCCATTGATATCGTTTATGAAGATAATGATTTAATTATCTTAAACAAAACACACAACATGGTGGTGCACCCTGGCAGCGGAAATTGGTCTGGAACATTGCTCAATGGCATTTTATTTCGTTACCCGTACAATAAAAATATTCCGAGGGCTGGCATTGTCCATCGGCTGGACAAAGACACAACAGGGCTCATGGTTGTTGCGAAATCTTTAGAGGCTCAAACAAGCTTGGTTCGACAGCTGCAATCAAAAACCGTAAGAAGAGAATATTTTGCGCTTGTTTCAGGACAGACTCCGAGTCAAGGCACAATTGATGAGCCCATTGGACGACATCCGCGTAATAGAAAAAAAATGTCCATAATTGCTGACGGTAAAGATGCCGTGACCCACTACACGACCATCGATAGCGGAAAAGGATGGTCAGCGTTATCTTGCTTAATCGAGACCGGAAGAACGCATCAAATACGTGTACACCTAACCTCTCTCGGTTACCCGTTAATCGGTGACCAGACGTATACGGGTAAGTCAAAAAAGTATGTCCTATTAACGAAAGAATTACCTTTTGAGCGCCAAGCACTTCATGCTAAAAGCTTGACCTTAACTCATCCTAATACGGATAAAATCATGAGCTGGGAAGTAAATATACCGTCAGATCTTCAAGCTCTGTTAGAAGCACTAAAAACTGCAGACAATGACCTCCCTTGATTTGATCCACCCCGAGTGGGTAGTCCACAAGCACGTCCACGCATTAATTACTACCCGTCAAGGTGGGGTCAGCATGGGACAATTTGGCACCTTAAACCTGAGTCAGGCCGTTGGTGATAACCAAGCACATGTGGAAAAAAATAGACAAATACTCGATAGCTACCTCCCATCGACCCCAAACTGGGTTACCCAGGTTCACGGTAACACTGTAGTTACAGCTGAGGCTTCAAATACCACAACCAAGGCAGACGCGCTATACACAAGACGCCAGCGGACTGTTTGCGGCATCATGACGGCAGACTGTTTGCCGGTGTTGATCACTAATCATTCAGGTAACGAGGTAGCAGTGGCTCATGCAGGCTGGAGAGGACTGGCAGAAGGACTTCTGCGACAAACCATCATCAGGTTTGCCTGCCACCCAAACGACCTAGTGGTGCATTTAGGGCCGGCTATCAGTCAAAAAAATTATGTAGTCAGACAAGACTTGCTTAAACAATTCATCGGTTTGGACAGTACATACCAGAAGTATTTTGTTCCGGACTCTCAAGGGGGCTACTTCGCCGACCTCTACGGCATCGCACGTCACCAACTCCTTCAATTGGGAGTGAGATCTATATTTGGTGGGAATCAATGTACATTTGCTCAAAAGGACATATTCTTCTCCAACCGACGAGAACAGCCCACCGGAAGAATAGGCACATTAATCTGGCTTGACGATTCAACAAAATAAAATGAATCTTCTGATCATATCGTTATAATTGCACCCGTTAAATTGAAGAACTAAAAATTAAGAACTAACCTATGTCTACTCTGGCTTGGATCATCGGAAGCGCACTTATAGGAGCCCTGCTCAGCGTTGGTGCTTCAGCTTGGTTTTCATATCGTGCCAATCCAAAAAATATACAAAAACTCGTGAGCTATGCGATAGGTACGCTGCTCGGAGCAACGTTCCTTGAGGTGATCCCACACGCATTAAAAACCAATCCGGACGCAAAACTTTTATCGGCTATTATTCTTGGTGGCATATTAGGTTTTTTTGTCCTAGAGAAATTTGTTCTTTGGAGACATTGCCACTTTGAGGCATGCGAAGAACACGATCACCACACCACACAAACAGACAATGGAAGGACTGGAACTCTAGTCATCGTTGGGGATACATTCCACAACTTTGTTGATGGTGTATTAATTGCCGCGGCCTACCTCACTGATATTCGCCTTGGTATTATTACAACAATTGCAATCACCGCGCATGAAATTCCCCAAGAGGTTGGTGACTTTTTAATTCTTCTAAACTCTGGATTCTCAAAAAGAAAAGCACTCTTTTGGAATCTACTATGCAGTGTCGCAACCTTAGTTGGTGGCCTAACTGCGTACTTCGCGTTCGAAGTCGTGAATGATCTAATCGCTCCGTTCTTAGGCCTGGCTGCGGCCAGCATGATTTATATCGCCGTAGCAGATCTGATACCCAGCCTACACAAAAGAACTGACCTTAAAGCAACGGCAGAGCAAATCATACTCATATTATTGGGCGTGGGGACAATCGTAGCAGCTGATCACATCGCCCATTTCTAGCGACAATAGGCGCGTTCAATATTGGCTCCACACTTAAAAATCTGTATGCGCTTCACACATGTTATCCTGGTAAACCGCTTACAAAAGTGCCCTACTTCTTAATACTAATCTGCAATTTATTCTCGTAAATTTCAGTCATGTAGCGTTGGTTATTGCGCTCACGTATCATCAGAATGAAACCTTCCAATAAGCAAAATTAAAAGATGGGAAGCGTCGACCAAACGCACACATATGCCCATATCGAAAAACCACAATCTATGGAATCTGTTACCCCACTTGGCATAAATGACTAAAACAACTACCGGGTATGCACATAAAATTAGGATAATAGGTTGGCAATGTGCAATTCAATCCTTTAACATCAGCGCTTAGGGAGTGCATTAAACATTAAATAAATCAACTTTTAAATAGGTTGGATGATTTTCTGGGTATCTGAAATATTAACCAATCCAGCAAGATAGACAAGATTTTGTATATAGTGTTGTATGACATATGATAATCACTACGAACTTGAAACTCACCCTAGAGCAGAACAGATCAAAAACAAGTCGAATCGAGGCTCGATCAAATGGTTTCAGAAAAAAGATTAATTAAGAAGTACCTTAACCGACGCCTATATGACACATCGACAAGCAGTTACATTACGCTGTCTGATGTTAGGAAGTTAGTCATGGAAAGTTGTTCATTTAAGGTAGTTGATGCCAAATCGGGAGATGATTTAACTCGCTCAATTTTGCTACAAATTATCACAGAAGAAGAATCAAATGGTCCACCTATATTCTCATCAGCACTACTCTATCAAATCATTCAATTTTATGGGAATGACTTTCAGCAAATGATGAGCTGCTATCTTGAAAAAAATATTCAAACTTTCATGGAAATTCAAAAAACCTTACAAAATCCAACACAAGGATCTAATGTAAACAATGTTGAACCCATGATTGATCCCAACAGCTACACACGATTCATCAGTATGCAAGGGCCTGCGATACAGGAATTAATGACTAATTATCTTGAGCAGAATGCGAAGAATTTCATCTCAATACAGCAACAAATGCAACAACAGGCCAACACCACGTTTAGGGACTTACCTCACCCAAAAAATATGTCATCATCAGAGGACAGAAACTCTGAATAAGTCATCATTTAGTAGTAGCTCATCCATTTAATCACCCACTCACAGAGCATTGAGGGCAATATAACGTGTCAGCACAGGCTAATAGATCTGTAGGTTTTATTTCACTCGGTTGTCCTAAAGCGACCGTAGACTCAGAACGTATCTTATCGTCGCTGCGTGCGGACGGCTATAGCATCAGTCCAAACTATGATAAGGCCGATGTGGTTATAGTTAATACCTGTGGGTTCATCGATGAAGCAATCGCAGAATCTTTAGATGCAATTAGCGAAGCTCTAACTGAGAACGGTAAAGTTATCGTTACTGGGTGCTTGGGAGTAAAATCAAGTTTAATTCTCGATAAATTTCCTGAAGTAATTGCTGTCACCGGGCCTCAACAAACTGATGAAGTCATGTCCGCGGTTCGTTCTAACTTTCCCATAATCAAAAATCCACATTTTGATCTTACGCCAAGACACGATGTCCGGCTAACTCCGCGTCATTACGCCTATCTTAAGATTTCGGAGGGTTGTAATCACAAGTGCACGTTCTGCATCATTCCATCCATGAGAGGCAAACTCGTAAGCAGACCAATAGGGAGCATTCTTGAAGAAGCTAGCGTATTAATTAAGTCTGGCGTGCGTGAACTACTGGTCATATCACAAGACACCAGTGCATTTGGCGTTGATCAAAAATACCGCACTGACTTTTGGAACGGAAAACCAATCAAAACACGACTCTTCGAGCTGTCAAAGGAGTTGGGGAAATTAGGGGCGTGGGTACGATTGCATTATGTCTACCCTTATCCAAATGTTGATGACCTTATACCCTTAATGAGTGAGGGTACTATTCTTCCCTATCTAGACATTCCCTTTCAACACGCTTCGCACCGCATTTTAAAACTTATGAAAAGACCAGCTAATTCAGAAAATGTATTAAATCGCATTAATACATGGCGTTCAGGGTGTCCTGATATAGCGATCAGAAGCACATTTATCGTTGGTTTTCCGGGAGAGACTGAAGCAGAGTTTCAGGAGTTACTTGACTTCCTAACCGAAGCTAATCTCGATCGCGTTGGATGCTTTGAGTACTCTGGTGTCGATGGCGCTACGGCAAATAACTTGCAAGAAAAAAAAGTTCCTAATAAGTTAAAAAGTGAACGCAAAGCAAGATTGATGGAACATCAACACAAAATTAGCTCGCAGCGCCTCAGAGAGAAAATCGGTACTACGCAGACCGTACTAATCGATAAGATGTGCGCTGACAATGTCGCTATTGGTAGAACCCAATACGATGCGCCAGAGATTGATGGGAAGGTTATTATTCGTGATGCTCCACAACTTGATTCTGGTGATATCGTTAAAATCACTATTACGGACTCTGACAATCACGATCTTTTCGCTAATGCTTAATCCTAACGAGTGCTCAGTCAATTAATTAAACAATTAATAGATAAAATATATATCGGTGTTATTGCCTTTTGGTTGGCACTCAAAGCCAAAGAGCTCTCATTAGAAGCAGTAATTTTAACGATACTGATGGTTTCATACGCGCTCGCGCCAATCGATCTAATCCCAGACTTTATTCCTATCATTGGTTACTTGGATGAGCTTGTGATCATTCCTGTATTACTATACTTAATCAATACAATAACAAAAAAAACAACCACAGAAAAATATATTGATATTGCGATTCGTCACATAAAAACGAAGACCAAACCAATCTTTCATTTAGGGATCATCATTGTGATTTTAAGTTGGATTTTAATCGCGCTTGTCGCCCTTACCGCGATGAGTAAATGCATTAAATCAATTTAAGAAATGAGGTCACTTCATTCAAATCCTGGGTCCGTTTCATCGGCGGTAGACTTTTCCAAATCTTTTTTCCATAGGATTTGGTCAATATTCTAGGATCACAGACAATGAGCACACCTAAGTCCGTCTCATCCCGAATTAACCGACCTGCTCCCTGCTTCAAAGAAATAACCGCTTCTGGAACTTGGTAATCCATAAATGCATTGCCACCTTGACTGCGTAGGTAATTAATTCGACCGGCCGTTACTGGATCATCAGGGGCAGAAAATGGTAGCTTATCGATGATCACAAGGACTAATCCCTGACCTCGAACATCAACTCCCTCCCAGAACGAGTGACTACCCAGTAATACGGCATGTTTTGACGTTTTGAAACGATTTAATAATTCAAACTTAGATCCATCCCCTTGCAGAAGCAGCGAAATTTCAACACCGCGCTCAGTCAAGAATTTTGATAATTGTTCGCGAGCAGCGCGCATCGCTATTAAGCTTGTAAACAGCATCATGCAACGTCCATTTGAGGCGATGATTGCTTCAAGACTCTCCTCAACAACTCGGGTAATGTAAGTTTCGTGCGACGGCTCTGGCATGTTTTGGGGCACGTACAAGAGACTGTTCTTCGGATAGTCAAAAGGGCTGTCCCAACTAAGAAACTCTGCCTCTTCAAGTCCCAGCTGTTGAGTAAAGTAAGAGGCATCGCCAGACACCGAAAGTGTTGCTGAAGTGAAAACCCAGCTACGCTCAATATCTCTAACTACAGACCTAAATGCATCTGAAACATTAATGGGTGTTAGGTGCATCCGTACCGACTGAATGTTTGCATCGAACCAACGAATGACGCTATGGTCCTCATTTTTACTCCACGTTCTCAATAACGAATCAACTTCCAGTAGACGCTCTCGGCACCTTTGAAGCTCAAGATTAACCGTTTTTTGTGAATTAATAGCTTCAGCCAATACTGCACCAATACCGGATAACGCGCTCGCTACCTCTAATGCATTGACAAACTTACCCTGATCTCTAATGCCATACCTCCCCTTAACCCCCTCGAATGACAATCTGAGCTCTCGTATTCCCTTTTCAAAACGGTCAATCATCTCATCTATGGCTACCGAACTATCATCCAAAATGATGTATCCATATCTAAGGTCACGAAGTAGCTCATTGAGTTGATTGGTGCTCACACTGGAACCAAAAAATTGCGTTGCGACATCAGCAACCTGGTGAGCTTCATCAAAAATCACCACGTCAAATTCTGGGAGTAACTCGCCAAAACCATCTTGCTTAAGCGCTAGATCCGCAAAAAACAAGTGATGGTTTACCACAACAACCTCAGCAGAAAGCGCTTTTTTACGGGCTTTTAAAACAAAGCACTTACTGATATGAGGACAGTCAGAACCAAGACAATTATCTCTAGTGGAAACCACTCCAGATTGAACTCTGAGACTTTCTTCTGGGATGTTAACTTCAGATATGTCTCCCGATTCAGAATCGTCTAACATACGCTCAAACATATTCAAAAACTCAATCTCCTTGAGACTAGAAAAAGAACGTTCGGCTTTAGTTTTCTTAATTTGATAGTGACAAAGATAATTAGCTCTACCCTTGAGCTTCGCTACTGTTATTGGAATTTTTAATGCGTTCCGTACCACTTGAATATCTTGGTCAAAAAGCTGATCCTGAAGCGTTTTTGTACCAGTTGCAATGATGATTTTACGACCGTAATAAAATGCGGGTATCAAATAAGCAAACGTCTTACCTGTTCCAGTACCTGCTTCGCAAACTATTGGTGTCTTCTGACTAATAGCCCGGCCGATAGCCTTAGCCATTGCAATCTGCTCGACCCGACTTTTATAGCCATCAACAACCTCAGAGAGTAATCCATTTGAGCCGAATGCACGCTCAATATCTTCCTCAATACTCAAATTAAATCACTTTCAATCAAGTTTATTTAAAGGGTCTACAATTATCCTTGGATTTAACACTCAATGCGCAGCGTCATTAGCTCAGCTCACTACCAAGGGACAACTTCAATTGAACATAATACGACCTAACAACAAACCGCAATGGATATTCAAAAGAATGAGACCTAATGGAATCCGATTGCTAACAATAGCCAACGCCTTGGCAACCTTGTGCCTTTTGGTACTTGCAATTGATTTAAACGGAGGAAAATTAATCCTCTACCTTTGCGTAGCTATACTTCACTTGCTATTAGCGTTTGGTATTTTTATACAACAGCGCTGGGCCTACGTGCTGAATATTATTTATGCCTTCTTTCAAGCGGTCGGCATGAGTCTGTGGTGCCTGATAGGTACGCTAACCCTAATGGAGGACTCGGTAACTCAAGACAAGATAAAGTTTTTTATCCTATCAGCCATAGTAGTTCCTTTTTTTATTTGGACTATTCTGTACCTACTAAAGCGGTTGAAAACGGACACATTCAAATAATGCGTTTAATCATCCATGTCTACTGAAGCCGTACGTGGAAAAACTACCGGATCAATTGAAGCCTCCGGTTTAATTTCATAATCTTGCGCTATCGTATTGGTCAACTCCACTTTTTCAATACGATTAAAGCGTTTCGTGATTTTATCGCTACTAACTCGAACATCTTCAGCATCTTTGTGTGCCTGTCGAATATGATCTGCAAGTTTCCGCATTCGATCGTCAAACCGATTGAAGTCATGGCTTAAACCTCTCAATTCATGTTTGATGATGTGGATTTGTTCTCTTGTTGCAATATCCTTCATCACAGCGCGCGCAGTATTCAAAACAGCCATTAACGTCGTAGGTGAAACAATCCAAACCTTCTTCTGCATCGCGTACTCGACAACTTCCCTGTGATACGCATGAATTTCTGCAAAAACAGATTCCGCAGGAATAAACATTACAGCACCGTCACTGGTTTCCCCATCTATGATGTATTTATCGGATATTGAATCGACATGTTTTTTAATATCTATCCTAAAAGCTTTTTGTGCTAATCCCCTATCTACTGAGGAAACATCTCTACCAAACATCCGATGATAATTCTCAAGTGGAAACTTAGAATCTACGGATACATTACCAGTAGGATCTGGAAGCTTTAAAACACAGTCAACCACCTTTCCGTTGGAATAGGTATGTTGGAAATCATACGCGGACGGCGCCAACATATTTCTAACAAGGTTTTCCAGCTGCACCTCACCAAAAGCCCCGCGTGCGCTTCTATCACCAAGCAATTCTTGTAGTCCTATGACGTTAGTGGTAAGACCATCGATTTTCTTCTGGGCCTCATCAATAGTCGCTAAGCGTTCCATCACACTCACAAATGTCTGGTTTGTTTTCTTAAAACCTTCCTCTAGACGCTCATTTACCTTACCAGATATTTGTTCCAAGCGATTATCTGTGACTTTACCAAGCTGCTCCATTGACTCTTGCAGTTGGGTCGATGCAGCTTTCAACGTGGACTGAATGACCTCTCGTTCCGCTCGGCTTTGCTCGGAAAGTTTTTCTAAAATACGAGCAATAACTTCCGATCGGATTAAATCAAGTTTACTTTGTACGTCATTGCGCATTTCACTGATTGTGGCAAGTGTTTTCTCTTTCCCTATAGACTGTTCTTCGATCAACTTAATCTGGAACGACCCGGAACTACTGCGCAGCTGATTGAATTCATTAGAAAGAAAGGAACGAAGGTTTTCATTAAGCGCAGATTGGTTTCTCAACAGTCGATCGGCAAGCGCATTAAGCATTTCACTATTTTCTCTAAAATGCGCCAATGAGAGGTTCTCTAAAGTACTTTTTATTTGTTTTGGGAAGCGCAAAACAAGCACCAAGACGAGCGCGCACAGAATCATGACAAGCATCACGATTCCTATCATCACCTGAGGATTGTCAAACCATGAATTCATCAAGTCAGTATAGCCCATATCTACAGGGCTTAGCTTGAATCATAAAACCGAAAGTACTACCAAATTACCCTACGCTGCTTTTGTGCCACGGGCATCTCTGCGACGCTCATGCTCCTTTAAAGCTTTTTTTCGAAGTCGAATTGATTTGGGAGTAATCTCAACAAGCTCGTCATCCGCGATAAACTCAACTGCTCGCTCGAGTGTCAATTGTATCGGAGGCGTAAGTCGGACTGCCTCATCAGTTCCAGAAGAACGGACGTTAGTTAATTGTTTTTGTCGTATAGGATTCACGCTAAGATCATTGTCACGAGAATGAATTCCAATAATCATACCTTCATACAACTCATCACCAGGGGACACGAACATACGCCCACGCTCTTGTAACTTCCATAATGCATAAGCAACAGCTGGCCCATTATCTTGACTGACTAAAACACCATTGCGACGATCATCAATATCGCCCTTAACAACATCATAAGAGTCAAAGATGTGGCTCGCCACCCCAGTTCCTCGAGTAAGCGTCAGAAATTCGCCCTGAAAGCCAATTAATCCTCTGGCTGGAATTCTATACTCAAGACGAACTCGACCTTTTCCATCAGGCATCATATCCTGCAACTCACCACGCCTAGCACCCAACTCCTCCATTACCGCTCCTTGGTTTTCTTCTTCGACGTCGATAGTTAATATTTCAAAGGGCTCATGACGCGCACCATCAATCTCTTTAAAAATAACACGAGGCCTGCCAACAGCGAGCTCATATCCCTCTCGACGCATATTTTCCAAAAGAATCGTTAGATGCAATTCTCCACGGCCAGACACAATGAAGGTATCAGAATCGGATGTGAATTCAACTTTAAGGGCTACATTCGACTGCAATTCCCGATTAAGTCGATCACGAATTTGTCTACTCGTAACAAACTTACCTACTCTTCCAGCTAAAGGAGACGTATTAACTAAAAAATTCATAGTTAAAGTAGGCTCGTCTACAGTTAACAATGGAAGCGGATCTGGAAACCCCACTTCGCAAATCGTCTGCCCAATAGTGATATCTTCTATTCCGTTAATCAACACAATGTTTCCAGCTTCAGCGTGCTCGACGACTTCCTTTTCAAGCCCGGAAAAGACCAGCACTTGATTAATTTTTCGAGAAATTGCTTCTCCATCAGGGCCAGAAACCATAAGAACTTGTTGGCCAGACTGAATACGGCCTCGATTAATCCTTCCAATACCGATTCGCCCAACAAAACTAGAATAATCCAAAGAACAAATTTGAAGTTGTAGAGGGCCATCGAGATCAACCTCACGCGCAGGAACATGCTCTAAGATTGTTTCAAACAACGGCACCAAACTATCGTTTTTAACATCGGCATCTAAGGTGGCCCAGCCCTCGAGAGCAGACGCAAAAACGACAGGAAAATCTAATTGTTCTTCAGTCGCACCAAGTTTATCGAACAAATCAAAAGTCTTATTGATTACCCAGCTTGGCCGCGCTCCTGAACGATCAATTTTATTCACAACTACAATGGGTTTAAGACCAAGCGACAATGCTTTTTTAGTAACAAAACGAGTCTGAGGCATAGGTCCATCGACAGCATCGACGAGCAGTAGAACGCAATCAACCATGGATAATACCCGCTCTACTTCGCCACCAAAGTCCGCATGCCCAGGAGTGTCAACAATGTTGATGTGCGTGTTTTTATAGCTAATTGCACAGTTCTTAGACAGAATTGTAATACCGCGTTCCTTCTCCAAATCGTTGGAGTCCATCACGCGTTCCGTAACCTGCTTATGAGCTGCAAACGTACCGGACTGTTTTAGCAATTGATCAACTAGAGTGGTTTTTCCGTGATCTACGTGAGCGACAATTGCAATATTACGAATACTGTTCATCATAATTTATTTATTGTTTTAATCTAAATGTGTGGAAATGACTAAGCAATCTCAGAGAACTCATACAAACGTCCAGAGTTACCGTATCGGCGCCGGAGTCTAACACAGTTACGTGCGCAATACGTTACACCGTGCCTAGGAGACGACCTCAATACACACCGGCTCTGCCATAACTTGACCTATTCGGGCTGCACTCAAAAAGCCATCTTTGTGGAACATCTTAAGAACCTCATCTTCTATGGCAGCCGCACAGGTAACTAATAAGCCTCCACTAGTTTGAGGATCGGTCAATAAATTCAGGTCACAGGCATCCAATCCGTCAAAATAGCGGACATACCCTGAGTAACTTGACCAGTTTCTTGCTGAAGCTCCTGTAACGATGCCCTCCCGCGACAACTTTCTAGCCACCTCCAAAAAGGGAATCGCAGAGAGGCTGATCTCGGCTCCAACAGCCGAACCCACAATAATTTCCTTTAAATGACCGAGCAATCCAAAACCTGTTACATCTGTCACTGCATGAACCAGAGCCATTTCTCCGAATAAAGCTCCAGTGATATTAATCTGGGTAGTTAAAGAAATCATCTCTCGGTAAGCATCCTCCGTCAAAAGGTTCCGCTTGAACGCGGCAGAATAAACGCCAATACCAAGTGGTTTCCCAAGGATAATACTATCGCCCACCTTGGCACCCGTATTTCTCTTAACCTTAGCTGGATTTATCTTACCAATGACAGCAAGGCCATAGATGGGTTCTAAGGTGTCAATGGAATGACCACCCGCAATTGGCACCCCTAAAGTTTCGCAGACTGAGTGACCTCCTTGCAGTACCAATGAAATCGTCTCTGCGGAGAGCTTGTCAATTGGCATACCCAAAATACTGAGTGCAAAAAGCGGCCTAGCTCCCATAGCGTACACATCAGAAAAAGCGTTTGTCGCAGCAATCTGTCCAAAGGTAAAAGGATCATCAACAACAGGGGTGAAGAAATCCGTGGTTGCAACAATAGCTGTTTCATCGTTTATTTTATAGATAGCTGCGTCATCAGACTGATCAAAACCTACAAGCAGGTTCATATCTGCAATGGGTTTTAAGCCTGACAAAATCTCTTTTAGGAGATCGGGTGCAATTTTGCAACCACACCCCCCGCCATGTACATATTCAGTTAATTTCAAAAGGATTTCCTATCAACATAATCGTGCGACAATAAAGCGCATAGGAATAAAGTATATAGACGTAATTTACTCTAACTAAAGCGAGTTAATGTCTCAATTTAATATAACAATTACTTAAGCTAAATTGTCTCATGAAGCGCGACCTAATTAATAGCTCTGATTTAAATGCGAACGATGACATTATAGATGTCAGATCCCCTAGCGAATACAGTCTGGACCATATTCCTGGGGCAATCAATTTACCTGTATTAAATGATGCTGAGAGACAATTGGTTGGATGGACTTACAAAAATGAATCTGCATTCAAAGCCAAGAAGATTGGTGCCTCTTTAGTCGCTAAAAATATCGCCCAGCATATTGACACAACGCTCTCGCAAAAGCCTGAAAATTGGTCTCCCGTGATCTATTGCTGGAGGGGAGGAAAACGAAGTGCGTCTATGTCTCTGATCTTTCGCAATATTGGCTGGAGAGCGCGCCAATTATCTGGTGGATATAAAACCTTTAGACGCTATGTGGTCACGGATTTGGGCACCCGGGTCCCAGCGTTCAGCTATATCGTCATATGCGGATTAACCGGGACTGCAAAAACAGATTTAATTGAAGCAATTCAGAGCCAAGGTGGTCAAACCCTAAACCTTGAGGCGCTTGCACGCCATCGTGGATCGTTATTAGGTTATGACCCACACTCGCCGCAACCTAGCCAGAAAAAATTCGAAACGCAAATTTGGCATAGACTCAAACAATGGGATGTAACGAAACCTATTTTTATAGAGTCAGAAAGTAAAAAGATAGGCGACTTGCGTTTACCAGAAGTGTTAATTAATAATGTCCGTCAGGGGGTTTGTGTTAACATCCAAGCCGATTTGATCGCTCGAACTAAATATCTCAAAGCAACGTACAACCACCTAGTCAAAAACCCGTCATTACTAACTAGTCAACTTGAAAAACTTAGATCAAGACATGGAAATCGCGTTATTGATTACTGGTTAGATTTAATCACGAGCAATCAATGGGATGATCTAATTCAAGATTTGTTAAAAAAACATTACGACCCCTTTTATATCAAATCAATGAGCACGAACTTCAAAAATATGCCTCTAGCAAAGGTCTACTCCTTAGATAACATGCTGCCTGATACGGTATTATCATTAGCAATTAAGATACTGTCAGATTGCACAATAACTTCGAATACTAAAAATTAAGGAAAAAAATGACGTCCACCATTGTCGGATTAAAAATCCCAGATTTCTCTGCTGCTATGACCTCAGACAAAACATTCAATATCTCAGACTATCGTGGTAAGCACATAGTGATTTACTTTTATCCTAAAGACAGTACACCCGGATGCACAAACGAAAGTATCCAGTTCAACGATATGCAGCATTCCTTCGATAAGAAAAACTGTTTAATTTTTGGTGTGTCTCGAGACAGTATTAAATCTCACGAAAATTTTAGATCAAAATACGGCTTTAAGTTTGATCTAATCTCCGATAACAACGAAGAGGTTTGCCAAATGTTCGGTGTAATAAAAATAAAGAACATGTACGGAAAACAAGTGCGCGGTATAGAACGAAGTACTTTTTTGATTAGCCCAGAAGGCGTTCTTAAGAAAGAGTGGAGAAAAATAAATATACCGGGACACGCTCAGGAAGTCTTAGACAGCATTTAAAACGTTCTGGGTATTGACCAGCAGTTTTACTAAAAATAGTCAATAATTATTAGGATTGGCGAAATTTGAAAATTGAGTATGCTTTCCGTTCCACGTCAACATGACCACACCAGTTGGGCCATTACGCTGCTTTCCGATAATGACCTCTGCCTTATTTTTGTCTAACGTATCTGGGTTATATACTTCGTCTCGATATATAAAAAGAATCGTATCCGCATCTTGCTCAATCGCCCCTGACTCTCTAAGGTCAGACATTACTGGTCGCCTATTGGGACGCTGCTCTAAAGATCGATTTAATTGGGATAAAGCCATCACTGGAACATTCAACTCTTTAGCTAAACCCTTTAGCGAGCGAGACATTTCTGAAATTTCCGTTGCTCTATTTTCACCCTGCTTGCTCGCAGACATTAACTGAAGATAATCAATCACAATAAGACCTAACTGACCATATTGTCTGTGCAAACGACGTGCTCTCGCTCGCAATTCTAACGAGTTCAACCCAGGAGTTTCATCAATATGTATTGGTGCTTCACTCAACCGACCTACTGCGTTAGTTAGTTTTCTCCAGTCATCTTCTGCTAGTTGTCCAGTTCGTAAATCATGTGCATTAATTTTTCCTAAGGAACTCAACAAACGCATTGCAAGTTGCCCTGCACTCATCTCCATCGAAAATATTCCGATGGGTAATCCAGCATCTAGAGCTACATATTGAGCAATATTTAACGCGAGTGCGGTCTTACCCATTGATGGTCGCCCAGCAACAATCACCAAATCACCAGCCTGGAATCCCGAAGTCATACGGTCAAGATCTACAAATCCAGTAGGCACACCCGTTACATCAGACGGGTTATCGCGGTTATAGAGCATGTCAATACGCTCTACTACCTGCGTCAATATAGGCTGTATATCTTGGAAGCCTTGACGCGTCCTGGATCCTTCTTCAGAGATCGAAAATATCTTTGACTCAGCTTCATCCAGTAACTGAGCTGCTTCCTGGCCCATAGGGTTGTAGGCGAGATCAGCAATGGTTGCCGCTGTATGAGCCAGCTTTCTAAGTATTGAACGCTCGCGAACTATCTCGGCGTATCGCCTAATATTGGCAACAGATGGTGTATTTTGCGCTAGAGCGCCTATGTAGGATAAGCCACCTACCTGCTCAAGCTCCTTGGTGCTCTCTAAACTCTCAGCAACTGTAATTGCGTCGGCAGGTTTGTTAGATCCGATGAGCCGTGAAATATGCTGATATATTATTTTATGATCCGGACGATAAAGATCCGATTCATTTATACAGTCAGCTACGCGGTCCCAAGTGGTATTATCAAGCAATAAGCCACCTAAGACCGATTGTTCTGCCTCAACTGAGTGAGGCGGAATCTTAATAGACAATAATTCTTGATCAGACATACATTACCGGCACTCTTATGATATCAACTCGTTCCCCATAGTAGAGCATATCATTCCCACCAACAATTAAACGAGTAAATTAAGCCCAAAGAACAGCGACAGGCTTACAAAACTCTTAATGCAAAAAAACCACGTGTCATCACGTGGTTTTTTTTTAATACCTTGTTCGCCCTACTGCTCTGGCGTAACAGTCACCGCAATTGTTGCGACGACATCTGCATGCAAGCTAACAGAGATGCCAAACTCACCAATCTGTTTTAAAGGCCCAGTCGGCATCTGAATTTGATTCTTATTAATTTCAAGCCCTTGGGCATTTAATGCGTCTGCTATATCGTAATGCGTCACTGATCCAAAAAGCCGACCATCCACACCAGCCTTTTGAGCAATTTGAATAGATGCACCATTTACTTTTTCGTATTTGGCTTGCGCATTAGAAAGAATTTGTGCCTGTTGAGCCTCTAATTCAGCTCGTTTTTTCTCAAATTCTGCTAGGTTCTCTTTTGTAGCTCGTTGTGCCTTGCCTTTAGGTATCAAATAATTGCGAGCATATCCTTCTTTAACAGTTACTAGATCACCTAAACGACCGAGATTCACGACTTGTTCTAAGAGAATGATTTCCATTGGTCAATTCCGTCAAAAATTAATGGGCGTCAGAGTAGGGTAAGAGTGCAAGAAATCTAGCTCTCTTAATTGCTACCGACAACTGTCTTTGAAAACCGGAACGTGTCCCAGTGATACGAGCGGGAATAATTTTTCCATTCTCGGAAACAAAGTCTTTCAAGATATCCGTATTTTTGTAATCAACCCAGTCTATTTTCTCAGCAGTAAAACGGCAAAACTTACGCCGTTTGAATAAAGGACGACTTGGATTACGTTTATCATTCTTCTTCTTAAATGCCATTACAACCTCCAATATCTTAAGAATTAATTCTTATTGAATTCTTGCACATTAAACACAGGCCATTTTAATCGAGCTCCCTTGTTCATCAAAAATCCAGAGAACAATAGCTGTTGCCCTATTTCAATTCGATCTAATTCAACTGCCTTGTCGCCTAACACAACACAATCAAGATTCAAAATGACTCTTCTTTGGTTTTTAGCTTCCATCTGTTCACTGCCATGTTCTACTGAAAATTTCAGAACCGGTATTCCAGATGGAGAATATCGTAAAACCTCTTTAACGGTAATCATCGCGAATAAATTTACCTTATTCGTCGACACAAAGTGTCCCCTATGCCCCCTGGATGGTTTCAGCAGCTTCTTGAACAGGCTCTGACGCAACCTCTTCACTTACTACCGCTGCGCCCACCTTAATTGCGGGCACATATGCAGCGGGATCTTCAGATGAAGTTACTGGAGGCCGCCCAACAATTTGTTTCGTTTTATCTTCTTTCATCATCGATGAAGGCTCAGTGACCGCTGCTTTCATCGAAACAGTGAGATGTCGGATAACGGCATCATTAAATTTAAAACCCAACTCAATTTCTTTGATTACTTCTTGGTCACACTCAACGTTCATAAGCACGTAATGCGCTTTATGAATTTTTTGAATAGGATAAGCAAGCTGTCTACGCCCCCAGTCTTCCAACCGATGCACTACTCCCTGCCCGGTGGTAACTTGGTTGCGATAACGCTCTATCATTGCTGGTACCTGTTCACTCTGATCTGGGTGAACGAGAAATACGATTTCGTAATGCCGCATAATTTGTCTCCTTATGGTTGACCGACGCTTTATCGGCGTCTTTAAAGCCCCCTAAAATGCGGTTTTAGTGGAGCAAGGATGAGCGAGTATACTCTCTTTATCAGGTCTACACAAATGAGAAAAACAAATAATAATGCGCAGGAATAACGTGTTAGCCAAGCCAGACATTAAAAAAACGCAGATGGATAGCTAAAACTAAAGGTACGAGCTATCACCATATTAAGATTTTTAACAATTCCGCTATCTGGAGCTTTATTTATTGGTATAGTCCCAAGCTTTTTAAAAACTGATAATAAATTCCGAATTAGTCGAGGGATCGCGATTAAAATTAGATGGCCGCCCAAAAGTCAAGAGAAGATCAAAATATTATGCCTGTACGGCGCTGGCTTTTGCTGCTGACCGTGCAACTTGTCACATTATTATTCGGTATGGCCATTACCGCCTCAACAATTGTTTTACCGCATATTCGAGGCGCATTATCGGTCAACCAAGATCAAGCCTCTTGGACCGTAACTTTATTCCTGGTGGGGGCAGCAGTCGGAACACCAATCACAGGATGGCTTGCGGGTCGACTTGGCTGGCGACGTCTAATGATTGGGACTTTGATTGGCTTCACTATCGCGTCAGTAGCCTGTGGGCTCTCCACAAACATTGAGACTCTACTGATATCCAGAACCGCACAAGGACTTTTTGGTGCTCCCTTGACGCCTTTAGGCCTCGGCATGTTACTCGCAACATTTCCAAAACGACAACACGCTCTTGTGCTTATGTTATGGGGCGTCGGCGGAACTATGGGGATCGTACTCGGCCCCATATTAGGTGGCGTGGTTGGAGAAGTACTAGGTTGGCGATGGACATACCTGTTTCTCGCGCCAATTAGCGTGATCGCTATAATAATCGCAGCATTCGCTCTCGGTGACCAACAGCGTGGGACCTCTGGAAGATTTGGATGGATTGGATTCTTAAGTCTTGCTATTGCGATGGGATCAGCGCAGTTATTACTTGATAGAGGTCACCGTTTAGATTGGTTTGAATCATTTGAAATCTCAATCGAGCTATTTACTTGTCTTACTGCCATACTGATCTTCGTGGGGAGCACAGTTTACTCGAGAACACCATTTTTTGAACGTGCGATTTTCACCAACTGGAACTTTGCTGTCGGGCTTGTCACAATATTGCTTATGGGAGCCCTCAGTTATTCGCCAATCGCGCTCTTCCCCACACTATTACAAGACCTACGCGGGTACCCAGATGCGACTGCTGGCTTATTACTTTCCGCTCGAGGTTTGGGAAATTTAGCCAGTTTACTTATTGTTGTTCAATTTACACGGAAGAACGCAAAACTTGCCCTAACAACAGGTATAGCCATGCAAATTTGGGCTGGCTGGGGCATGTACTCACTTAACATCAACATGACAGAATTTGATGTGATGTGGACTAATTTTTTACAGGGATTCGGCTTTGGGTTAGCGTATACGCCAATGGCAGTACTGGCCTTTGCGACAATGCCAAATCAGCTCACCGTGCAAGCAGCGGCCCTATTTAATGTGATACGCAATTTCGGTAGCAGTCTATTCCTATCCATCTGCATGTTGGTACTTCTCAGATCCACCGCGGAGAACTACGCTGGACTTAGTCAAGCTATCAACCCTATGAATCAGTGGCTCTCAGAACCACAAATCTCAAGTCATTGGGGAACAGAATCAATGGAATCGATAGCTCGCCTGAGTCAAGAAATTACACATCAGTCCTTAATGGGTGGATACCTCAACGCGTTTGGCCTTTTTACTTTGGTGGCCGTAGCTGCCCTTCCCCTGGCTTGGCTTTATCGATCCGACAAATACAGGAACGAGTAACTATGACCATTTATGTTTAACACATAAATGGTCAAATCCAACCTACATGTTTTTATTCACGAATGACGTTTAGCCCAAAGCTTAAAAACCAAAAACAAATTAACTATGAACAACCATAAAGCGATAAAAAAATGTGTTCGCGTCCAGAAAATAGTTGTGTCAATCAATTCATTAACAACTACAGTTTGATCAACCAAATGCTGGTGAAGCAAAATTGTCATCTCTTTCAATCCGGTTTTATCGGAAGAAGAATGAATCACATCCAAAACTACACTTGGAGGATTTGATAAAACCTCCCAATCGGGAAAAACTTTTATATCAAGATAAATCACTCCTAAAAAAAGAGAGAGGTAGCCCAATACGGATAATCCATTTATCCAAAGCAAAAAATACATGATTTTATTCACTGGAAACAATCCCATTTTATCGCGACCAAGCAGCTAGGCTCGAATCACTTTGATAATTTCTTCGATCGCAGCCGGATCTTCCAAAGTAGTCAGATCACCTGGATCTCTATTTTCAGCAATAGCCTGAATGCTTCGTCGTAATAGCTTTCCAGAGCGTGTTTTCGGTAGCATTGAGACAAAATAAACATTTCTCGGCCTAGCGATCGCACCAAGAGACTGATCTACTTCCTTAATGATTTCATTCTGTTCCACCTCGTTATAAGATGAATCATTAGTATGAAGCTGACTTTTACGAACAACAAACGCAATCGGCATTTGCCCCTTAACAGCGTCCTGAACACCTACAACAGCAACTTCTGCGACGTTTCTGTGATTTTGAATCGCCTCTTCAATCTCTCGAGTACCCAATCGATGTCCCGCAACATTAATCACGTCATCGGTACGACCCAGAATGAAATGGTAACCATCCTCATCTCTAATTCCCCAATCAAAGGTCGAATAGACGAGCGTCGAGTCAAATGTTGAAAAATATATACTCACAAACCGCTCATCATCTCCCCATATAGTACTCATACACCCAGGCGGTAATGGCGGAAAAATCGATACGAGCCCTTTTTCATTCACATCCGCCTCAGAAGCATCTGACTCACGTAACACTTTAAGGTTATAGCCGTATGCCGGAAAAGAAGGACTTCCATACTTAACGGGAGTTGATTCGATCCCAGGCATCGGTGCTAATACAGGCCACCCAGTTTCAGTTTGCCAAAAATGATCGTGTACAGGTTTTCCAATAGCATCCGATATCCAACTATGCGTCGATTCATCCAATGGCTCGCCTGCTAGAAACAAATGCTTTAAAACACCCAGATCATATTTATTAATATATTTAGGATCCTGTTTTTTCAATACCCGAATAGCGGTTGGTGACGAAAACATCACATTTACATTGTATTTTTCAACGATACTCCACCATATCCCTGGATCAGGCGTCGTTGGCAACCCTTCATATAGAATAGTTGTCATTCCCATAATAAGTGGCGCATACACAACATAAGAATGACCAACTACCCAACCAATATCAGAAGTCGTGAATATCGTATCACCCGCTTGCGCATCGTATATATGACGCATAGAAGCAGCTAAAGCCACTGCGTACCCACCAGTATCGCGCTGTACACCCTTGGGTTTACCTGTCGTACCAGATGTGTACAAGATATAGCTTGGCTCGTTAGACTCAAGCCATTCAACCTCAACTGTTTCACCATTGAGTGACTGAATAGCCTCTCGATAATCAATATCTCGTGCTGCATCCCAACCAAACGTATCTACTAAACCTCGATTAACTAAAATCACGTACTCTGGTGGTTTTTGAGCTAACTCTAATGCCTCGTCGACTAATCCCTTATATTGAATAATACGACCTCCTCTGATCCCAGCGTCGGCAGTGACCATAACCCTTGGCGAACAATCATCCACCCTATGAGCCAAACTGGAAGGGGCAAAACCTCCAAAAACAACCGAATGAACTGCTCCGATGCGAACGCATGCCAACATCGCATAGACAGCCTCAGGGATCATCGGCATATAAATTAAAACTCTGTCGCCTTTATGAACTCCTTGTTTCTTGAGCAGAGCAGCAAATTTATTCACCTCTTGATACAGATCTTGATAACTAATCGCGCACTCTGTGTGGGTCTCGGTAGAAACATAAATAATCGCATCTTGGTCTGGTCGGTCATCCAAATGCCTGTCAATCGCATTGAAACAAAGATTGGTCTTCCCGTTCAAGAACCACTTGGTGAATGGCGGCTTCGAATAATCAAGCACCCGATCAAACTCACTGTCCCAGTAGATCAATTTGGCCTGCTCAGCCCAAAATTCGTCCATTTTATCTAACGATTTTTGGTGAAATTCATTGATTTTTTTAAACACTACCGCCTCACTAACGAACGTCAAAGATTAATCTGAAATCTTAACCACCGAACGTCCTCGCATCTTCGCTTGCATGACCAGTTCGAATGTTGATGGCAACTCATTGAATGAAACAACGGTAACGATCCTGTCGAGATTCCTTGGTCTCAAATCCGTTGCAAGTCTCTCCCACACTTTTCGCCGGATCGACATTTCCGCGTTCACTGAATCAATCCCCGCAAGCGTCACACCTCTGAGGATAAAAGGCATGACAGTCGTATTAAATTTGAAACTTGAGGCCAATCCGATCGAAGCAATTACACCACCAACCTTAACAGTACTCGCCATCCAAGACAAAATATCTCCGCCGAGATTATCGACAGCACCTGCCCAGGTCTCACGCCCTAAAGGCCTAATTTTTGTTAGGTCAATCGATGCAATATCTAAAACCTCAACCGCCCCAATATCTCTTAAATACTTTTCTTGCTCTGGCTTTCTAGTCATGGCGGTGACGTTATATCCCAAGCCTGCCAAAATATCTACGGCGATCCCACCGACACCGCCGGTGGCACCATTTACGACAACTGGACCAGCATTTAGATTAAGTCCGTTGTGCTCCATACGCTCAACAGCGAGACCCGCAGTAAACCCCGCCGTTCCCAAAGCCATTGAACTAAAAAGGTCTAGCCCATTAGGCATCAGAACAACCCACTCAGCCGGTATTCGACAGTACTCAGCATAACCTCCATGATGAGCTACACCAATATCATAGCTGGTCGCTATTACTTCTTGACCCACTTTGAAATCATCCGACGATGATTCAACGACCACACCCGACAAATCAATTCCCCCGACACAGGGAAATCTACGAATAATCTTTCCCGCACCAGTTGCAGCAAGCGCATCCTTGAAATTCACAGACGAGTAAGCGGTTTTAATGAGAACCTCTCCTTGATCCAGAGCAGTAATGTCTAAGTTTTTATACCCACTTGTGACGCCATCCCCTGTCTCTTCAATCAAGAATGCTTTAAATTGCATCATTAATAGATCTCCTTTTATGTTTTATATGGCTTTTTGTGCGATGGGGAAATACTACACCGTACTACATAACCAGTTTTTTACGGCAAATGAGCTTCGCCAAGATAACGCCTGGTCTGCATCTCGATTAAACGCGATTCAGTACGGTACTTTTCAGCCCCTCCTAGCGCGTCTGTAAATAAAGAACTTAGAGTAAATTCTGAATCAATTATTAAGTTCACTCGTCGATCGTAGAACTCGTCAACGAGCCAAGTAAACCGTCTCCGCATATTATCTTTATCTTTATCAAACGCAGGAACATCACTGATAAAAACCGTATGAAACTGCTTGGCTAATTCAATATAGTCGTCTTTTCCTCGAGGCCCGTCACAGATCGTATCAAAATTAAACCAAATTGCCTCCTTTGAAATCATCTTAGTAGGAATCGCTCTGTTTTGTAATTCAATTGTCTCCGAACATTTGTTTACTTTTGACAGCGAAACAAACAAATCCATTACTAATGATTGAACCTCATTTTGACTCCCGCGAAAGTAGACTCCCGCCTTCTCTAAGGAAGCCAACCGATAATCCTCACCAGCATCGAGATTGACGACTTGCATCCTTGCTTCAATCAGATCAATAGTAGGCAAAAACTGCGCTCTCTGAAGACCATGTTCGTAGAGCTTATTGGGCTTCGAATTAGCGGTAGTAACAATAACTACCTCTTCATTTAAAAGCGAATCGAGTAAGTTCCTCATAATCATCGCATCACCAATATCTGAAATATGAAACTCATCAAGACATAGTAATTTCGTTTTCGATGAAATATCTTTTCCAATAATCTGAAGAGGATTAGGTCGACCTTGCAGGGCTCTCAGACTGTGATGTATTTCTTGCATGAATCGATGAAAGTGAATCCTCTTTTTTTTATCGAATCGGATGTTTTCATAAAAAAGGTCCATCAGGAAGGTTTTGCCACGACCTACACCTCCCCAAATATACATACCTTTTACGCGTTTCGTTTTAAAAAAAAGTTGTGTTATGAGCCCTTTTTTCTCTGACAAACGTTCAAGATCAACAGCTAATTGCGCAAGCTGATTAACCATCTCAATTTGAGCTTTATCAAGCGTATGCCCCAGGTCTTTTGCCTTTTTTTCAATCAGCTTTCGCATGGCAATCTACTCGAGAGGTCTAAGAATGCTTAACATATAGGAAAAAACCATACCGTACTGGCACAATTAGCGCTCAAGTACCTCATGGCATTAGGTTTTAAAGACTCAAATATCGATTATCGATCCCTAAAGCGGCCTCATGCATAGCTTCAGATAACGACGGATGAGCATGGACAATGCGAGCGATATCCTCTGCAGTGGCACCAAATTCCATCGCTACAACCGCTTCAGAGATCAATTCTGAGGCGTACGGACCAATGATGTGCACTCCAAGAATTCGATCTGTTGTCTCATGCGCAATCATCTTGACAAAGCCACTGCTATCGCCAATCGCTTGTGCTCGCCCGCTGGCCACGAAAGGGAATTTACCCACTTTATATGGCACACAATCCGCCTTTAGATCTTGCTCCGTTCGTCCCACCCAGGCGATCTCCGGACTCGTGTAAATTACCCATGGGATCGTATCAAGATTAACGTCTCCGTATTGGCCCGCAATAGTCTCAGCCACCGCAACGCCTTCTTCAGAGGACTTGTGTGCCAGCATCGGCCCTCGCACAACGTCGCCAATAGCATAGATATTTTCAACCGTCGTTAAATTATGATTATCAACGACAATAAATCCCCGCTCATCAACTTTGACCCCAACATTTTCTAGACCCACACCACTTGAATTAGGCACTCGACCAACAGCTATTACAATACGATCACACTCCAATGTTTTAACGACATCAGCCTCTTTATAGGTGACTGTCATTTTTTTGCCTTTTCGTTTGACATTTTGAACAACACAACCTAGTCGAATGTCTAGTCCAACATTCTTGGTAAATATTTTCTTTGCCTCCTTAGCCACAGCCTCATCAACGGCACCCAAAAAAGTAGGGAGCGCTTCCAATATCGTCACCTGAGCACCTAAACGTCTCCACACACTACCCATCTCTAGACCTATGACGCCAGCACCAATAACCAATAAATGTTTGGGCGTTTTTGCTATCGACAATGCACCTTTATTGTCACAAATATAATCATTATCTACCGGCACTGAGTCCATCTCTCTGGGTCGTGATCCCGTTGCAATAATCACGTTCTTAGCCTTCAAGATCACCTCCGAGGCACCATCCACCCTTAGACTAATCACATCGCCTTTAGAAACAATAAGAGCGCGACCGTGCATCTGGGTCACCTTATTCTTCTTAAAAAGAAGAGCGATACCATTTGTGAATTGCTTCACAATGCCGTCTTTTCGAGCCAACATTTTCGATACATCAATACTTACATTTGTTGCCGAAATCCCATGTTCATGGAATTTGTAAATAGCTTTCTCATAATTTTCAGAAGACTCGAGAAGCGCTTTAGATGGGATACAGCCAACATTGAGACAGGTGCCACCAAGACTAGCTTTACCCTTGGAGTCGGTAAAATCGTCGATACAAACCGTTCGAAGACCCAATTGAGCCGCTCGAATGGCCGCGACATACCCGCCAGGTCCAGCCCCGATTACAGCAACGTCGTATATAGTTTCCATAACACTTAATTAATTAATAATTACAAAATAGATTCTTATCCGCTAAATCTCGATTAACAAACGAGAAGGGTCTTCGAGCGCCTCTTTAATTGCAACGAGAAATAGAACCGCCTCGCGACCATCAATAATCCGATGATCGTAAGATAATGCCAAATAATTTATTGGCCTCACAACAACCTGTCCGTCCTCAACAACTGGCCGGTCTTTTGTTGCATGGATTCCCAAAATAGCTGATTGAGGTGGATTAATGATTGGTGTCGATAACATAGATCCGAAAACCCCACCATTGGATACAGAGAAAGTGCCACCGGTTAATTCATCAATGGTCAACCTACCCTCTTGAGCTCGCTTCCCGTAAGCACTGATCGATTTCTCAATTTCTGAGAATGCCAACGTATCGGCATTTCGAATGATTGGCACGACAAGACCTCTGGGGCTACCGACCGCCATACCAATATCAAAATATCCATGATAAATGATGTGTTCTCCGTCTACTGAGGCGTTGACTATTGGGTATTTTTTAAGTCCTGCAATAACTGCCTTGACAAAGAAGGACATAAAACCCAACTTAACTCCATGCTCCTTTTCAAACTGTACCTTGTACCGGTTTCGAATATCTATCACTGGTTGCATATTCACTTCATTGAAGGTCGTCAAGATTGCTGCTGTCGCCTGAGACTGCAGTAATCGCTCTGCAACTCGTTGCCGGAGACGTGACATCGGCACACGCTGCTCAGATCTACCTTTTGAATCCAATTCTCTTACCTCTGATGGACCTGCAGCAGACAACAAACTTTCTTTTTTAGCAAATGATGCGGCAACCACATCTTCTTTGGTAATACGACCGCCTCGACCGGTCCCCGAGATCTTATTCAATTCAATACTTCTACCAGCGGCCAATTTCCTTGCTGCTGGCATGAGTACCACAGACGCCTCTACCGCAGAAGTATCTGTCTTAGGACTCTCTTTTCCACCTAACGCTATTGTGGTCGCCTCAACCTGTCGATCATCAACCGCACTGGTATCGATGCGCGCAATAACCTCATTCGCGGTGACCAAAGCTCCATCTACTTTAACAATCTCGGTCAACATACCCGAGTGGGGTGCGGGCAGCTCTAACACCACTTTATCTGTCTCAATGTCGATGAGATTCTCATCTCGTTGCACAAAATCTCCTAGTTTTTTGTGCCAGGACAACAAAGTTGCCTCAGCTACAGACTCAGACAATGCGGGAACTCGAACTTCAATTAGCATGACCTCTCCCAATTATGGTTAGTCGCAAATACGTTTCGTGGTTAATCATTTATTCCCAAAGCGGCATTCAATACTGCACTTTGACGATTTGCCTGCAGTGCCGAATACCCACCTGCTGGTGACGCTGACGACGCTCTTAAGGCATAACTTAGCTTTTGTCCTTCCAACAGATGGCGTTCTATGTAGTGCTGAATCCTGTGCCAAGCACCTTGATTTCCCGGCTCTTCCTGACACCAAACCATCTCTTTTGCACCTCTATAAAAAGCTATCTGCGCTTTAAATAAATCATGCGGGAACGGATAAAGCTGCTCCAACCTAACAATCGCAACATGATCTATTTCACGCTCTTTACGCAGGGCAGCAAGTTCGAAATAAACTTTACCGCTACAGAACACAACTCGTTCAATCTTTGAGGGGTCGGTATTTAAGTCATCTGAAATTATGTTTTGAAATTCCCCATCTACAAGGTCGTCTAAAGAGGAAATAGATTCTTTATGGCGCAGTAAGCTCTTAGGACTGATAACGATCAGCGGCTTACGGTAGGGTCGAATCATTTGACGTCTCAACAAGTGAAACATTTGACTAGGCGTTGAAGGAATACAAATTTGCATATTGTAATCAGCACACAACTGCAAATAACGCTCAATTCTTGCCGATGAATGCTCAGGCCCCTGACCTTCATAGCCATGAGGCAGCATCATCACCAAACCACACATGCGTCCCCACTTAACTTCACCAGAAGCAATAAACTGATCAATGACGACCTGCGCCCCATTGGCAAAGTCACCAAATTGAGCCTCCCAAATCACAAGCTCATTAGGCTCAGTTGTTGCGTAACCATATTCAAAACCAAGTACGGCCTCTTCCGATAGCAGTGAATCGATCACCGAAAACGTAGGCTGTTCTTTATCAATATGCTCAAGTGGAATGTACACCCCATCGGTCGCACTCCGTCTTCTTTGGTCATGTAAAACAGCATGTCTATGAAAAAACGTTCCTCGACCACTATCCTGACCAGACAAACGAATACCGTACCCGGCTTTTAACAATGACGCATAAGCCAAATTTTCTGCCATACCCCAATCGAGTGGTAGCTGACCCTGTGACATCAAGCGACGATCACTAATCACTTTTTCTACGCGCGCCTGCAATACAAACCCCTCAGGCACAGTTGTAAGTTTTGCGGATAAAGCTTTAATCGATCTTAAAGTTAAGCTCGTTTTCGCTGAGTGCGTCCATGGAATATTTTGGTATACCGACCAATCAACCATATAAGGAGGTTTAAAATTCGACAAAATGGATTTATTTATATGATGCCCGCCATCCAACGCATCTCTAAAATGACTAATCATTGCCTCAGGCTCTCCAATCTGAACACAACCTTCAGCTAGTAACAAATCTGCGTATTTTTTTCGGGTACCCGGATGTCTATTAACTAAGCTATACATCCAAGGTTGCGTTACCATCGGCTCATCTTGCTCGTTGTGTCCGAGCTTTCTGAAGCAGACAAGATCAATCACTACGTCTTTTCCAAACTCCATCCGGTAGTCGAGAGCAATTTCTGTCACAAAGGATACCGCTTCAGGATCATCTCCATTGACATGAAAAACGGGAGCATCAATCATCTTCGCAATGTCACTACAATACATAGTAGACCGCATATCCCTTGGGTCAGAGGTTGTGAATCCAATTTGATTGTTGATAATAATATGTACCGTGCCCCCAGTTCGATAACCACGTGTCTGAGAGAGGTTTAAAGTCTCCATAACGACACCTTGCCCGGCAAAAGCGGCGTCCCCATGCAGCAACACAGGTAAAACTTCTTTGCCTTGAGCATCGTTGCGGCGATGTTGTCGAGCGCGCACTGACCCCTCGACAACTGGGTTAACAATTTCAAGATGCGAAGGATTAAACGCTAAAGAAACATGCATTGGTCCCCCTGGAGTCATCAAGTCCGAGGAAAAGCCCTGATGATATTTAACATCACCCGCAGGAAGCTGCTCTATCGACTTACCTTCGAACTGCGAGAACAGATCCTTCGGCATCTTGCCCAAGGTATTAACAAGCACATTGAGACGCCCACGATGTGCCATACCAATAACTGACTCTTTAACTCCTAGCTGGCCGGCTCGTTGTAGCAGGCGATCCAGTGACACAATGATACTTTCCGCGCCTTCAAGAGAAAATCTTTTTTGCCCGACATACTTGGTATGAAGATATTTTTCTAACGTTTCTGCTGCTGTCAGACGCTCGAGCAAATGAAGCTTGAAATCTGAAGAATATTGTGGATGAGCTCTTGGCCCCTCAAGTCGATTTTGAATCCATCGTTTTTGCTGTACATCACTGATGTACATGTACTCTGCGCCAACCGGTCCACAGTAGGTATCTTGCAAGGCCTTCAAAATTTCTGACAAAAGCATTTTCTCAGGCCCAACAAAAGATCCTGTATTGAAGTTCTTATCAAGATCATCCTGGCCAAGGTCGTAGTGCTCAAGATTTAACTCAGGAATATCAGGTTTACTGAATCGATCTAGCGGATCTAGAGACGCCCGCCTCGAGCCTAAAAATCGATATGCGTTTATGAGTTGAAGCACTGAAACTTGCCTACGCTCGCTACTGACACCTCCCACAGGGCCATTAGCCCAAGGGGTTGACACCCTGTTGTCTCTATACCCAACAAATGACTTAACAATCTGATGATGCGAAATGTCCCTGCCTAGACCTGTGTTTTGCAAGCCATCAAAATAATTTTTCCAATCTGCCGGAATTGACCTAGGGTCCTCCAAGTAAGAGTCATATAACTCTTCTACAAATGCGGCATTGGTACCGAACAGGTGAGAACTACCACCAAACTCCTTCATCATAAGTTATCCACCCGAAGGTCTGTTGTTAATGTACATACTGGAGAAGTTATCGTTGTTGAATTGATCTCACATCCCTTCGGCCTTTACCGACATATAACTGCCTTGGGCGACCGATTTTTTGATCGGAATCAGAAATCATTTCATTCCATTGAGCAATCCATCCGACGGTACGCGCAAGAGCAAAAATACATGTAAACATGTTTGTTGGAATCCCCATCGCCCGCTGGACGATACCTGAATAAAAATCAACGTTTGGATACAACTTCTTCTCAACAAAATAGTCATCCTCTAACGCGATACGCTCAAGTTCCATTGCAAGCTTGAATAGACGATCATTCTCCAAACCTAATTCACCTAAGACCTCATGACACGTCTCCCTCATCAATTTAGCTCTAGGGTCATAGTTTTTGTAAACGCGATGACCAAAACCCATCAACCTAAATCCTGAATTTTTATCCTTAGCCTTTTTGATGTATTCACCAACCCGAGACACATCTCCAATCTCTTCCAACATATCTAAACACGCCTCGTTTGCACCGCCATGAGCCGGCCCCCAAAGGCAAGCGATTCCTGCGGCAATACATGCAAAAGGATTTGCTCCAGATGATCCAGCAAGACGTACAGTCGATGTTGATGCATTTTGCTCATGATCAGCATGCAATATAAAAATACGATCTAACGCTCGCGCTAAAGTTTCGTTAACTTTGTACTCTTCCGAAGGAACCGAAAATAGCATTCGCATAAAGTTAGCCGAGTAACTCAACCCATTATCGGGATATACGAAAGGCTGACCAACCGAGTACTTATACGCCATGGCTGCAAGTGTTGGGATTTTGGCAATCAGACGAAATGCTGAAAGCTCTCGATGTGCCGAGTTATCCAAATCTAATGAATCGTGATAAAAAGCCGAGAGGGCACCAACCGTACCAACCAAGATTGCCATTGGATGGGCATCACGTCGAAAGCCTTTAAAAAAACTATTAATCTGATCATGAACCATGTTACGTCGCATGACCATAGAATCAAATTTTGTTTTTTCTTCGGTATTAGGTAACTCGCCATTTAACAAAAGGTAACAAACCTCAAGGAAATCACAATACTTAGCGAGCTGCTCGATAGGATATCCCCGATAGAGTAAAACACCCTCGTCCCCATCAATATATGTAATCGCCGATCGGCAACTCGCAGTCGACAAAAATCCTGGATCATATGTAACTTTTCCCGTCTTGCTAAGGAGCGCTCGGATATCCAACGCGTCCGGACCCATAGTCCCGCTATGAATAGGAAAATCGATACTTGCTTCTCCGTTCGGGAAAACTAGATTTGCCTTTCTATCAGACATCACATACCCCTTTTATTTTACTCATGATAAGGTCTAGACCTTATACCTTTATCCGTTGCTCTGCGTTTTAATCTCAAACCTATTTACGCATTAAATTAACTAATTCCGCGAACTCTTCATCATGTGTGTCTGCTCGACCCATCGCAAGGTCCAATAAATCGTTATCTTGAAGCCCTAACAAACGATTAAACGTTTCTCGTTGATCTGCCCCTAATGATCGGTAATCTTCATCAAGAAATCTTTGTAAAACAAGATCAAGCTCTAGCAATCCCCTGCGACAACTCCAACGTAATCTATCCATATCGCTCATAGACTGATGCCCTAAACCATCCTCTTGACGAGCATATCCTTGATTTTTCCTATCGCCTTTGTTGGATTCAACCCCTTAGGACACACATCTACGCAGTTCATGATTGAGTGACAACGGAATAATCGGTAAGGATCTTCAAGATTATCTAACCGATGACTCGACGATTGATCTCTTGAGTCGGCAAGAAATCGGTAAGCCTGAAGCAAACCGGCCGGTCCTACAAACTTATCTGGATTCCACCAAAAAGAAGGACATGCAGCCGAACAACACGCACACAAAATACACTCATACAGCCCATCTAATTGATCTCGATCTTTTGGTGACTGAAGTCTTTCTGTATCAGGAGCTGGGTCATCGTTGACCAAATAAGGCTTAACCGAATGGTATTGTTTAAAAAACTGTGACATATCTACAATCAAGTCACGAATAACAGGCAGTCCTGGTAACGGTCGTAATTCCACAGGTGACTTAAGAGTTGCCAGACTAGTAACACAAGCAAGTCCATTCTTACCATTGATGTTCATCGCGTCCGACCCACAAACACCCTCACGACACGATCGACGGATACTTAAAGAGTCATCTATCTCTTTAATGCGAATGAGTGCATCAAGCAACATCCTATCGGATGAACCAAGCTCTAACTCATATTCCTTCATGTAAGGCTTCGCATCTTTGTCTGGATCGTATCGATAAATTCTAAATAACATGACATATACCTCTTTACTAAATAATTTAGACTTGATTAATAAGTACGGACCTTTGGCTCAATAGTTTCTGCAGTTAGCGGACGCATGTGAACAGGTTTGTAATCCAATCGATTCCCCTCTTTAAACCAAAGAGTGTGCTTCAACCAAGTCTCGTCATCTCTTTCTGAAAAATCTGCTCGATCATGAGCGCCTCTGCTTTCTTTCCGCGCCTCTGCAGACACAAGAGAAGCCACCGCAACCTCGATTAAATTATCTAACTCTAACGCCTCAATTCGAGCGGTATTGAATACCTTGCTCTTATCAGAAATCTGCGTTCTCATAACCCGTTGCTCGACCTCTTTAATGCCAGCAACTCCATTAACAAGCAAATCAGGGAAACGGAAAACACCACAATTTCTCTGCATTGTTTGTCGGAGCGCTGCCCCAACCTCAAAAACAGATTCACCGTTAGTTTGGTTATTCAACCGATCCAATCGTTGACGAGTCAAATCACCAGCATCACGAGGCAAGTCTTTATGCTCGAGATTTTGTCTTAAAAATTCAATAGTCGAATTACCCGAAGACTTACCAAACACCAGCAAGTCAGTGAGCGAGTTCGTTCCAAGTCGATTAGCACCATGAACCGATGTGCAAGCACACTCACCTGCCGCAAATAACCCAGGCACAATCGCCTCCTTATCTTCTCCCGATGGGGAAACCACTTCGCCACGGTAGTTAGTAGGAATACCACCCATCATGTAATGACACGTTGGCACCACGGGAATTGGATCTTTGACTGGATCAACATTAGCAAATTTCTTAGCAATTTCGCGAATCCCCGGCAATTTACTATCGATTAACTCTTCACCTAAATGATCAAGCTTTAGCATTAAATGATCCGCATTATCGCCACACCCTCGCCCGTCCTTGATCTCGGTCGCCATCGCGCGAGAAACCACATCACGAGACGCTAAATCTTTCGCATTAGGCGCATACCGCTCCATAAATCGTTCGCCATTCTTGTTTACGAGATACCCTCCTTCTCCACGCACACCCTCCGTGATTAATACACCCGCTCCAGCAACACCTGTAGGATGGAATTGCCAAAACTCCATATCCTCAAGAGGTATACCCGCCCGAGAGACAATACCGAGCCCATCACCAGTATTAATAAATGCATTCGTACTTGACTCATACACTCGCCCCGCTCCGCCTGTAGCAAATAATACTGCCTTCGAGTGAAATATAAATACTTCGCCTGTTTCCATTTCCATAGCGGTAACACCTACTGCTTGCCCCGATGAGTCGCGTATCAAATCAAGCGCCATCCACTCAACAAAGAAATGGGTATTGGATCGTACATTTCTCTGATACAGCGTATGTAACATCGCATGGCCTGTTCGATCTGCCGCACAACAAGAACGCTGACTTGGTGGACCTGCTCCAAAATTTTGCATGTGCCCGCCAAACGGGCGCTGATACACTGATCCATTTTCATTTCGATCAAAGGGCATCCCAAAATGCTCTAACTCAATCACACTCTTCGGTGCTTCGCGACACATAAACTCAATCGCATCCTGATCCCCGAGCCAATCTGACCCCTTCACGGTATCGTACATGTGCCAATGCCAGCTATCCTTACCCATATTTGATAACGCAGCCCCAATCCCGCCTTGCGCTGCAACCGTATGGGAACGTGTAGGAAAAACTTTAGAGAGCACAGCGACCTTACAACCCGCTTCTGCTAATTGAAGTGCAGCTCTCAATCCAGCACCACCGGCACCAACAATTACGGCATCAAATTTTCTTACTGGATAAGACATCTATACACTCCACAAAATTTGAATGGTCCATAGAGCGTAAGCAATCAGAACCAATATCGTTAAAACTTGAAGACCAAGACGCACCGCCGTGCGCTTGATATAGTCCATAAAAACATCTCTGACGCCAATCCATGCGTGCCAAAAAAGACTAAAGAAAAATAAAAGTGTGATGGTTTTCATCCACTGAGATTGAAACATGTAGCTCCACTCAAAGTAATCTTTGGGGCAGGTGATGAGGTAAACAATTCCAAACACAATCGTATACACAGCCATGATAGCCGCCGTTACTCGTTGGACCAACCAATCCTTTAGCCCGTAGTGCGCTCCGGTAACAATTCGATTTACCATATGCTGGCTCCAAAAATAAGTGTGAGGACTACACTCAAAACCAATACCGCAGCGCTCGATTTTCGTGCCGTCGAGAGATCTGTACCAACATGCACATCAAGAAGCAAGAACCGAATGCCCGCTATGGAATGATGTGTAAAAGCCCAGGCTAGACCAATGACCACCGTTTTTCCCAGCCAACCAGTTAAGCATTTTGCTGCCTGTGCATATCCCTGCGGGGACTCCAAACTTAGCGATAAGACACCTAAGAGCACACCGAGCATCAATAGCATGCCCAAACCACTCACGCGATGAAGGATCGAGACAAATCCTGGAAGGGGTAACCTGATCTTAGTGAGGTCTAAGTGTTTTGGCCTCAGTTTTGTATTCATAGCAATCAGTTCCTTATTTTTTATCAACAACCACTTATTAGATGATTTGATTTCTATAATGATGATTAGAGGTATTGCAATAACTGCGCCTCAATTCAACAGGTTGATCGCCGTATGTATAGGCAATGCGATCAACCCTGAGTAGGGGCGAGCCGTCAAGCAAACCCAATCGGTCAACAATTTCGCCTTCTCCTAAAACTGCCTTTACCCGCTCCTCCACATGGAGAATTCTTAATCCGAATTCAGCCTCATACATGCTATAAAGCATGCAGTTATGAGCTAACAGCATTTTTTCTTCGATCACCTCAAACAGTTGGCCAGTGAGGCGAATTTCTTCATAAATCGTTTGAACTCCTTCTGGAGCTAAAATTCTTCGAATTAACCAACCGGTTGATCCTGCAGCGACTAGCAAGTTCGAAGCAGACAACTCATCTAGTTTGATTCTCCAAAAATCAATTAAATTTGCACTGACATCCATAACTGGCCCAACGTCTGGGGCAAGCCGTAAAAACGGAAATTTTGTGGGCTCTATTTGATGGGAAGCGACAAAAGTGCCTCTACCTTGATGCCGAACAACCAATTTTTGGGTGGCAAGATCGGAAATCGCTTTTCTCACGGTACCTTGGCTGACGTTATAACGTTGCGCAAGCTCAAATTCGCTAGGAATTGACTGTCCTGGCGCCCACTCACCAGACCTTAAAGCATCTGTAATCAGACGCTTAATTTGACGATATAAGGGCACGTAGCCCGCATTAGTTTTGCTCTGAAGCTCCATGATAAGCACATTCTAGTCCCAATTTAAGGATTTATCTACAACAATTACGGCTATTCTTATGTCTTATATAAGACTTGTTGACGGGACGTTAATGCGAAATGTACAATACGATACGGAAAATGACATTTACGTGGCTTATTTTTTAAGGGCGCCAAAATAAGCCTAAGGTCGTAAAATGCAGGTCTGCACTGCCAAATGTTGATGGCGGCAGACCATAGAACCCACGTAGCATAAAACTTAAGTCACACAAACATTAAAGGAATAAGTACAGATGAAGAAGCCCATCAGAGTCGCTGTTACAGGCGCTGCAGGCCAAATCGGCTATAGCCTATTATTCAGAATTGCTTCGGGCGAGATGCTCGGAAAAAATCAACCAATCATCCTGCAACTGCTCGAGATTACACCAGCACTTAACACGCTTAAAGGTGTCGTTATGGAGCTAGAAGACTGTGCCTTCCCGCTCTTAGTAGGCATTGTTCAGTCTGACGATCCAATGGTAGCGTTTAAAGATATCGATATCGCAATTCTGGTTGGTGCTCGACCTCGATCAAAGGGCATGGAAAGAAAGGACCTCTTAGAGGCCAATGGCGCGATATTCACCGTGCAGGGACAAGCACTCAATGCTGTAGCGAGTCGGACTGTCAAAGTACTCGTCGTAGGGAATCCGGCCAATACCAACGCTTACATCGCAATGAAGAGCGCTCCCGACCTCCCAAGCCGCAACTTCACAGCAATGTTGCGTCTCGACCATAACCGTGCCCTCTCCCAACTATCCACTAAGAGTGGCCTAAGCGTTGATTCAATCAAGCAGTTGATCGTCTGGGGCAATCATTCCCCAACGATGTACCCCGATTATCGGTTCGCGACCATAAACGGTAAACCTGCACCAGAAGTCATTGGTAATCAGGACTGGTACGAGAATACATTCATCTCAACAGTAGGCAAACGAGGAGCCGCAATCATTGAGGCGAGAGGCTTATCATCAGCCGCTTCCGCCGCGTCCGCAGCTATCGATCATGTCCGAGATTGGGTTCTAGGCTCTGCAGGAGAATGGACGACTATGGGTGTTCCTTCTGACGGTTCTTACGGCATTCCAGAGGGGGTAATCTACGGGTTTCCCACTATCTGTGCAAACGGTGATTACCAGATCATCCCAGAACTAAACATCGATGAATTTAGTCGTTCAAAAATGAGTAGCACGCTTCAGGAACTTGAAGAAGAACGTGGTGCGGTAAGTCACTTATTCGAAAGAGGTTAATTAAGATGGCCCATCCTGTTTTATTAGCTACTCAAAAATCGGACTGGAGTCCAATCTCCCATAAAAACGAAATGCATGGCCGGGCGAGCTATCGGTACTTTTGGAATTTACTCCGAAAGGCTTATCTCAATGGCGGGTTCAATATTGAGCAAGCAAAAAGCTCGTTTTTTAATGAAATACATTAAGGACAAATCATGACCATCTCTTCGCAAGGTAAAAAATTTAGAGAAGCAATCGATGCTGAGCAACCCCTACAGGTTATTGGTGCGATAAATGCATACCACGCACGTCTTGCAGAGCAATCTGGATATAAGGCTATATACCTTTCGGGAGGCGGCGTAGCCGCGGGTTCTTTAGGCATTCCTGACCTTGGCATTTCTTCTCTAGATGATGTTCTAACTGACGTCAGGCGTATTACAGATGCCTGCTCTTTACCCCTCCTCGTCGATGTAGACACCGGCTTCGGTGGTGCATTTAATATTGCGAGAACAGTAAAGTCTTTAATAAAATTTGGTGCCGGCGCCATGCACATCGAAGATCAAGTCCAGAACAAACGATGCGGGCATCGCCCTAACAAGGAAATTGTTTCAAAGGGTGAATTCATCGACCGAATAAAAGCGGCAGTAGACGCACGAATAGATCCTGACTTCGTGATCATGGCCCGGACAGACGCGCTTGCAGTTGAAGGGTTGGATGCGGCTATTGAACGAGCTTGTGCGTGTGCTGAAGCTGGAGCAGACATGATATTTCCTGAAGCCATGACTGAGCTCGGCATGTATCAAAAATTTGCAGATGAAGTTAAGGTCCCCATTTTGGCTAATATCACAGAATTTGGACATACTCCCTTGTTTACGGTTGAGGAATTAAGGTCCGTAAATGTGGGGCTTGTTCTTTATCCGCTATCTGCTTTTCGGGCTATGAATCAAGCCGCGCTTAATGTCTATCAAACCGTACGCAAGGAGGGGACGCAAAAATCTGTCCTCGACACCATGCAAACGCGGGACGAACTATATGACCATCTCGATTACCATCAATACGAAAAAAAGTTAGATGATCTTTTTGCGAAAGGAAATAATCATGAGTGAAAAAATAGAACACAAACCAAAACCAAAAAAATCAGTTGCATTGTCAGGGGTCCCTGCCGGCAATACAGCGCTCTGTACAGTTGGCCGGACAGGTGAAGACCTGCATTACCGCGGATACGACATATTGGATTTTGCTCAAGATGCCGAGTTTGAGGAAATTGCGTATCTATTAGTTTATGAAAAACTTCCTACAGTCTCCGAGCTAAAAAACTATAAGTCAAAACTAAAAGCACATCGTGGATTACCCAACAGCGTTAAGGCAATCTTGGAATGGATACCCGCATCAGCGCATGCTATGGATGTTTTAAGAACGGGCTGTTCTGCTCTTGGTGCCGTTTTACCTGAAAAAGAAGACCACAACGTCTCAGGCGCTAGAGACATTGCCGATCGATTGATGGCCTCCTTTGGATCTATGTTGTTGTATTGGTATCATTGGAGTCATAATGGTCGCCGAATTGAAACGGAAACCGATGACGATTCTATTGGTGGACACTTCTTAACTATGCTGCATGGAAAAGAGCCCTCAGAATCATGGGTTAAAGCAATGCACACCTCTTTAATCCTATATGCAGAACACGAATTTAATGCTTCAACCTTCGCTGGGCGTGTCATCGCGGGAACTTCCTCAGACATGTATTCATCAATTACTGGAGCAATTGGCGCACTTCGAGGTACTAAGCATGGCGGAGCAAACGAAGTAGCCTATGAAATTCAGCAGCGTTATCGCACCCCTAAGGACGCTGAAAAAGATATTAAGCAAAGAATTACGAATAAAGAAATTGTAATTGGATTTGGACATCCAGTTTACACAATCAGCGACCCAAGAAACAAAGTTATTAAAGAAGTTTCGCGTTCGCTGTGTAAAGAAAACGGAAATACGAACCTCTTCGATATAGCAGCTCGGATCGAAACAGTTATGTGGAACGAGAAGAAGATGTTCCCAAATCTCGATTGGTTCTCGGCGGTAAGTTACTCCCAAATGGGTATTCCAACATCAATGTTCACGCCCATCTTTGTAATGGCTCGAACATCTGGATGGGCTGCGCATGTTATTGAACAGAGAATCGATGGAAAAATAATCCGCCCAAGTGCAAATTACATGGGACAGGAGAATTTGAAGTGGATACCAATGGAAAAACGCAAATAATAAGAAGGCGATTGAGTGCTAAAAAAATAAAAAATTATTTGTTACGTATATTTTTTATTCACACATAATCTAAACAGGAATCTTTAATTCATGTCTGCACATATTTCAAATGTTCGCCCAAAACCCGACAAAGTCCTAGTTGATATCGCTAACTACGTGTCGAAAAAAGCGATCACCAGCAAACAAGCCTATGAAACCGCAAGATATTGTTTGATGGACACACTCGGTTGCGGTTTAGAAGCGCTGGAGTACCCCGCCTGTAACAAATTATTGGGACCAATTGTTCCAGGAACAATCGTTCCTAACGGAGCGAAAGTACCAGGTACTCAATTCCAACTCGACCCAGTTCAAGCCGCATTTAACATTGGCGCCATGATTCGTTGGCTCGATTTCAACGATACTTGGCTTGCTGCCGAATGGGGTCACCCATCAGATAATTTAGGTGGCATACTTGCTACAGCGGACTGGTTATCAAGAAATGCGGTAGCGGCAGGCAAAAAGCCTCTCAAGATGCAAGAGGTTCTGACCGCAATGATTAAAGCTCATGAAATCCAAGGCAGCTTGGCAATCGAGAATAGTTTTAACAAAGTAGGCCTCGATCATGTGGTACTTGTTAAGGTCGCCTCGACTGCGGTAGTAGCTAACATGTTGGGCTTGAACCAAGAAGAGATCATTAACGCAGTTTCACTGGCTTGGGTCGATGGACAATCATTACGCACATATCGTCATGCGCCAAATACAGGCTCTCGTAAAAGTTGGGCCGCTGGCGATGCAACCAGTCGGGCTGTGCGACTCGCATTCATAGCTAAAACCGGCGAGATGGGCTACCCATCAGTACTTAGCGCCAAAACATGGGGCTTTTACGACGTTCTATTCAAAGGGAAAGAGTTCAAGTTCCAACGCCCTTATGGTAGCTACGTTATGGAAAATGTTCTATTTAAGATATCTTTTCCTGCTGAGTTCCATTCGCAAACTTCAGTTGAGTGTGCCATGCAAATTCACGAACTTCTTAATAAGACCGGCAGAAATGCTGATGACATTAAGAAAATAACCATTCGTACGCACGAAGCGTGTATCCGCATCATCGATAAAAAAGGCCCGCTGAATAATCCGGCTGATCGAGATCATTGCATACAATATATGGTCGCCGTTCCTATTCTCTATGGTCGATTGACGGCTTCAGATTACGAGGACACTGTTGCTTCCGACCCGCGCATTGACAAGCTACGAGACAAGATTATTTGTATTGAAGACAAAAAATTCACCGAGGATTATCATGATCCAAGGAAACGCTCAATTGCTAACGCGCTCACAGTCGAATTTAAGGATGGCATCAAGCTCAAAGAAATTGTCTGCGAATACCCGATTGGCCATAAACTAAGACGTAAGGAAGGCATGCCGGTACTGGTGGAAAAGTTCAAAACGAACTTAGCTAGAAAATTTCCTGCAAAACAACAAAAATTAATTCTTGATCTTTGCCTCAATAGCAAAAAGCTAGCCGAGACACCGGTCCATGAATTTGTAGATATGTTTGTTATTTAAATATTCACCGTAAACCCACCTCGTTGGTGTCCGTGATAGTTTGCCGACGGGGTCATTATTGATATCTAGAATCTGGGGCTCGAAAGACATGGCACATAACCTGTTTAATTCTCGAAAAGAGTTTAAAATTAAAGACGGCAAGAAAGGATTTTATTATTCGTTGCCAGTATTGGAAAAATCAGGATTAGGAGACATCTCTAAACTACCTGTTTCTATACGGATAGTTCTTGAATCTGTCTTGAGAAACTATGATGGCGAGAAAATAACGAAAAAACATGTAAGCCAACTTGCTCAATGGAAGCCGAAAGGTAAACGCACCAACGAAATTCCATTTGTCGTATCAAGAATCCTCCTACAAGATTTTACAGGCGTCCCCTTACTCGCAGACTTAGCCGCTATGCGCCGAGTTGCAAAGTCGCTAAACAAAAATCCAAAGTCTATCGAGCCTCTAGTCCCAGTAGACCTAGTTGTTGATCACTCAGTACAAATTGATAATTATGGAAACAAATCCGCGCTAGGCGCAAATATGAAACTCGAGTTCGAACGTAACATAGAGCGCTATCAATTTATGAAATGGGGCATGCAAGCTTTTGACACGTTTAAAGTAGTACCTCCAGGCATTGGCATCGTTCACCAGGTTAACCTTGAATACCTCGCACGGGGTGTTCACAAAAAAAATAAGGTTTATTATCCTGACTCCTTGGTTGGAACCGACTCACATACCACAATGATCAACGGCATTGGTGTTGTCGGTTGGGGAGTGGGAGGCATCGAAGCGGAGGCCGGTATGTTAGGCCAGCCAGTATACTTTCTTACACCAGATGTCGTCGGCGTTAACCTAAAAGGAAAGCCACGGTTTGGCGTTACTGCAACAGACTTGGTACTGACTATTACCGAAATGCTGCGCGAAGTCAAAGTAGTCGGCAAGTTCGTCGAATTTTTTGGTGATGGAGCAGCTTCATTAGCAGTCACTGACCGAGCGACTATTGCCAATATGGCACCCGAATACGGCGCAACAATGGGATTCTTCCCAGTCGACAAAAAGACCGTAGATTTCTTACGCTATACCGGCCGTACAGAAGATGAAGTAACCGAGTTCGAGAATTATTACCGAGCTCAAAACATGTTTGGTATGCCAAAAAAAGGAGATATCAAGTACAGCGATGTCATCGAGCTTGATTTGTCAAAAGTTGAACCTTCGTTGGCTGGGCCAAAACGTCCTCAAGATCGAATTCGATTAGGTGACGTGGCTTCAAAATTCGAGCTATTGTTTTCTGCACCTGTCGCTTCTGGCGGCTTCGATAAAAATAAGAGTGAACTCGATAAACGATATCGCACACAGAGTAATATCGACATTGGCTCTGGGGACGTTTTAATTGCCGCAATCACGTCCTGCACAAACACATCAAATCCAGGGGTATTAGTTGCCGCAGGGATTCTTGCAAAAAAGGCTGTAGAGAAAGGCCTCACCGTCAAAAAACATATTAAGACATCTCTCGCGCCAGGATCAAGAGTCGTAACCGAATATCTCACTAAAGCTGGTCTCCTCCCTTACCTAGAGAACCTTGGTTTCTACCTTGCCGGTTATGGATGTACAACGTGTATTGGTAATTCTGGACCTCTGGCTGAACCAATTGAAAATACGATTTTGAGCGAAGATTTAGTGTGCTCTGCAGTACTATCGGGTAATCGAAATTTTGAAGCGAGAATCCACCCAAATATTCGCGCAAACTTTCTAGCAAGCCCACCTCTCGTTGTTGCTTATGCAATTGCTGGGACTATGAAAAAAGATTTGATGAAAGAACCTCTCGGCTTGGGGAAAAAAGGGGAGCCCGTCTACCTCGGGGATATCTGGCCAAGCCCACGAGAAATCACAAATGCGCTGAAACACGCGACCGATTCGAAAACATTTAAAAAACTCTACAAGGATCTGGGAAATGCAACTCCCCTATGGAAAAAAGTACCCAGCGCTAGCGGGGAGGTATACAGTTGGCCCAAGTCAACCTATATTGCGGAACCCCCATTCTTTGAACGCTTCGGCATGAATCCTGTAGCCATTACAGACATCGTAGGTGCCCAAGCCCTAGGAATATTCGGTGATTCGGTTACAACCGATCATATTTCACCAGCTGGCTCCATCAAAGAAAGCTCACCTGCTGGTAAATATCTACTGCAAAACAAAGTAGCTAAAGCCGATTTTAATAGCTATGGCGCACGCCGTGGCAACCATGAAGTGATGATGCGTGGCACATTTGCTAATGTGCGGATAAAAAATTTGATGTTACCGCTGAATAAGGACGGCTCACGTATTGAAGGTGGCTATACAGTATTGCAACCTTCAGGCAAACAGATGGCTATTTATGATGCTGCCATGAGTTATCAAAAATCTAAAACTCCCACTGTTGTGTTTGGTGGCGAAGAATACGGCACGGGATCATCACGAGATTGGGCTGCAAAGGGCACTCAGCTATTGGGTGTTCGAGCCGTTATTGCCAAGAGTTTTGAAAGAATTCATCGGTCTAATCTTGTTGGTATGGGTGTGCTACCCCTTCAATTCAAAGGGAAGGACTCTGTTGAAAAACTCAGGATAACTGGTGAGGAAACCTTTGAGATATTAGGTATGGACAACCTAAAACCTCAACAGGATATGACGTTAGTTATTACGGCGAAAAATGGTAAAACTAGAAAAGTCACCTTACTTTCGAGGATTGATACCCCGATCGAAGTCGATTATTTCAAACACGGCGGAATACTTCCATACGTGTTGAGAGAACTACTCAACGCCGCCTAATGACAATATGACTCGACCGGATCTCAAATCACCTGTAGCTTGCCCCAAGAAGCCGTCGCAAGCTACGGTGATGCCAGAACCCATTGCCATGATTCGTGTGTCAAAACTTATGTCGGAACGCGGTATGTGTTCGAGAAGAGAGGCTGACGAATATATTGCCAACGGTTGGGTTATGGTGAACGGCAGTCGCGTGGAGGAGCTTGGCACACGAGCGCCTCATAATGCCAAAATCACACTCACACAGAAGGGGTTAGGCGTTAGTAAAATCACCATATTGATTAATAAACCCATTGGTTACGTATCCGGTCAAGCAGAAGACGAATATAAACCAGTCATTACATTGGTTAAACCTGAGAATCAGTTTTCTGAAGATAAATCAAAAAAAACATTTATTCGACAATATTTGAAGGGGCTAGCTCCGGCGGGACGCCTTGATATTGACACAACTGGATTGCTTGTCTTAACACAAGACGGAAGAATTGCCAAAAAATTAATTGGTCAAGACTCAGAAATTGAAAAAGAATATCTCGTCCGCGTCACTGGAACCCTGACAGACAGCGGCATGGAACTACTTCATCATGGACTTGAGTTGGACGGAAAAGCGCTGAAGCCGGCTAAAGTATCATGGATAAATGATGATCAACTAAGATTCGTCTTACGAGAAGGAAAGAAGCGGCAGATACGCAGAATGTGTGAATTTGTCGGACTAAGAGTTACTGGTCTCAAGCGGGTTCGCATAGGCCGAGTCACGTTATCAAAGTTACCAATAGGGCAATGGCGCTACCTTAATGACAATGAGTTTTTTTGAACCCTATGCGGGTTGTCTTCGATACAAACATATGGGTTGATTGGTTTTATTTCAATGACATCAATATAGCGCCCTTAAAAGCGCTCCAAAAACAAAAACATATTGAAATAGTCATCGATGATGCGTGCCTGAGTGAAGCCGTCTCAGTACTGAGACATACCCGATTCCTAGGAAAAAAAACTGAAGAATCGGTTATCGGAAATGACATCAAAGCGTTATGTACGTTTGTTGATACTCCAACTTTGGAGAATACAAAATACTGGTGTAAAGATCCGGATGACATAAAGTTTCTAAGTCTGGCTGGACACCATTCAGTTGCGTACCTCATCACCAAAGATCTCCACTTACTTAAACGAAAAAACAGACGGGTATTTGGAGACTACAAAATTAATTTTTCTATTGTCAACCCAAATACATTCAGAATAACCGTACAGGTCAAAATATAAATAATCGGATGTGTATGTTGCTGGTGATTTTAATGATCTCGTGATCCGACTAAAGACCTTTTCCAATTAACATGAGAAAAATAAACCAGCGTCTTTCCCGGGGTGCAAGCTAAGCTTTAACTTAACCTGTGAGCCGCCCAAACTGATAGTCTGAAATTGCCTCTTCGATTTCTTCTCGAGTACACATAACAAATGGCCCATGTTGTACTATGGGCTCATTAAGCGGCCTTCCTGCTAAGATCAAAAATCGTGCTCCATTTTTTGAAGCCATAATATCCACTGCATTTCCCTCAGTAAGAACTGCTGCAGAACGATGTACAAGCGATCTCCTCTCATCTCCGATCATAGCCTCCCCCTCATATACATAAACACAGCTGTTGTGCAGTAGAGGAAGAGCAACACTGAAGGTTTCACCTGCGGGTAGGTATACATCAAAAAAATATGGATCTGTCGCTAACGCATTTATTGGACCGTGTTTCAAACAACCATCATATTCAAACCGACCTGCAATAATACGTACAAGCCGACCCGTTACCTCGCTAAACTCGGGAATCAAAACGCTGGGTATCTCCTGATAAGTTGGCGGTTTCATTTTTGCGTAAGCTGGCAAATTAATCCACAACTGAAAACCACGCATCCGGCCCTCTGTTTGTTCTGGCATTTCAGAATGGATCACGCCCCGACCCGCACTCATCCACTGCACATCTCCGGGACCTATAACACCACTATTACCCATACTATCCGCGTGCCGCATAAAACCGTCAATCATATACGTTACGGTTTCAAAACCTCGATGTGGATGAGAGGGGAATCCGGGCAAGTAGTCCTTTGGATCATCCGAATAAAATTCGTCTAGCATCAAAAATGGATCTAATCGGGAAAGATGAGATGATCCAATACTACGCCTAAGTTTTACACCTGCACCATCCGTGGTCTCAATGGATTCAACAATACGATGTACCTTGCGCTTAATCAATCTATAAACCTCTCAATTTAATCGTAGAAAACCACAACATTTTCTATAGATTCTCGCTCTGTTCGATAAGCATTAACCGGATGTGTCTCCTCTCCATATCCAAAACTAATGCCACACAAAAAATTCCGGCTAACGTCAATTTGAACGTGTTGCCGTATTACATCGGGATAGTTTGCGACAGACGCCTGGGCAATTGTATTAATTCCAAGCTCTTGTGCCAAAAGCATGAAGGATGAAATATAGAGTCCACAGTCGAGTGCTCCGTAAAGGCCGAGCTCTTTAGGGGTTGAAATCAATAACGCATGTGGTGCACCGAAGAAATAAAAGTTTTCCAAGGCCTGAACCCTAGTTTTTTCAATATCGCCTTTTTCAATACCGATAGATTTATATAACTGTAAACCAGAAACTTTTCTTCGCTCTCTATATAAACCTAGATATTGCTCCGGAAATGCCAAATCTGGATTGGGAAGATTGCCCTCAGAAGCGAACTCAATTAACGAGTCACTGAGCCTCCTGAGCGACTCACCTGAAACGACATCGATAGACCAAGGTTGTGTATTACACCACGATGCAGTTTTTTGAGTAGTTTCTAATAAGCTATTTATCACAGTTCTCGACAATGTCGTGCTCAAGAATTTGCGGCAACTGTACCTACCCTCTAGGGCGTTTAGAACGCTCATTTTTCATTCCCTCTTGTCTCTGATATTCTTAACTCTTTAGACTTAGCATCCTTCCACACCTTCTTGCTCAGCACCTTAGGAGCCTTAGTCTTTAAATTTCCACTTTGAAGCCACCTGATTTGATTGAAACATATCATCCACAGGAATTTGATAACCCACGGTTAATCGATTTCCGGCGTTAGCCAGCGCTACGATTGCATTCAACTCCCCAAGGATCTCATCATCAAGCCCTTTTTTACGAGCTGCCGCATTGTGGCTATTAATACAGTAAGTGCAATTATTTGTGATACTGACTGCTAGATAAAGTAGCTCCTTAGTCAGCGGGTCCAACCGAGATGGTTTGATCATTACCTCTTTCATTTGGCCCCAGAACTGTTTCAGCAATAATGGATGTGAAGCTAACGCTCTCCATATGTTATTTACATAGTCAGATTGACGCGTGCTCATAATATCGTCAAAAATATCTCGAACTTCAGGTGTCGCATCTGCATAATTCACTAGATTGACTAACGAGTTTTTGGTCATTTGTATACATCCCCCTACTGATAAATGAGATTACTGATAAAGGTAAAATAATACGTTAATCTGGAGATTACATCACCTGACTTTAACAAAAAAAAACAAATTTTTCGATTCAATTAGAATAAGCGATCAGTACCCAAACTATCAATCGGAACAAAGTCGTGAAATTTTTCTTCGAAATATTCCCAATCATTATTTTCTTCGTTGTTTTTAAAAGCCACGGCATTATGGCCGCAACTGCTGCCGCAATCATAACGACCATTGCTCAAACAAGTTGGTCCTGGATGCGAAACAAGAAAATAGAGAAGATGATGATGATTAACCTGGGAATCATAGTAATTCTGGGTGGGGCAACTCTATTACTTAAAGACGAGACCTTTATTAAATGGAAACCCACGGCTCTTTATTGGACCTTTGCAATCGTACTCAGTCTTTCAAATCTGCTTTTTAAGAAAAATTTAATCCAGGCAATGATGGCTTCAAAAATGAAAATGTCCGACGCGCTTTGGAGTAAATTAAATCTTACTTGGGCGGGCTTCTTTTTGTTCATGGGCTTCGCGAACCTCTATGTAGCCTTTAACTTCGAGACGAATACGTGGGTTAACTTTAAATTGTTTGGAGGGATGGGATTACTTTTAATATTTGCATTAGGCCAAGCATTTATTTTAGCGAAACACATCACCCCAGAAGACGAATAAACTCGCGCATACATCATAGGCATGTGACTTAATCACTTAATCACTTAATCACCTAATCATAAAATCTATTTCACATGAATACGATCGACCAAATTAAGCAAAGGCTAACTTCATTACAACCGACCACAATCGATATTTTTGATGACTCAGCCTCACATATTGGGCACGCCGGCGTTCAGGCAACTGGCGGCGGACACTATGAATTAACTATCGCATCTCCCATGTTTTCCGGAAAAGTAAGCGTACAACGACATAGAATGATCTACGACTGTTTGTCAGATCTTATACCTGGAGTCATTCACGCTTTATCAATACGAGCCTTCGCACCTGAAGATTAATCAACAATCGAAATTTTCGATCAATAGAACGCTCAAAGCGACGATCAGTTAACCCAATATCTTGCATTACGGAACATAAACATCCAGGCTCCATCCTCGTTCCAATCTTCTGGATGCCAGGAATTCTGAGCCGTTCTAAATACCCGCTCTGGGTGGGGCATCATAATCGTAAATCGGCCATCGCGAGACGTGAAGCCAGTCGCTCCATCTGACGAGCCGTTTGGATTAAATGGATACTGCTGGGACACCTCACCGTGGTTATCAACATAACGCATGGCCACATAAGACGTCGCTTGGATACTTTGCTGCTTAGTTTCAAATTCAATCCGACCCTCTCCATGAGATGTAACAACTGGAATTCTTGAACTGACCATATCTCTAAATAAAATTGAAGGGCTTGGCGTAATTTCTGTCATCACAAAGCGAGCTTCAAATTGCTCAGAGTTATTCTTAATAAAACGTGGCCAGTGTTCAGCACCAGGGATGATTTCACGAAGGTTAGACATCATTTGACATCCATTACAGACTCCCAACGCAAAACTATCTTCCCGTTTAAAAAATTCTGAGAATTCATCTAATGCTCTTACATTAAACAAAATCGATTTCGCCCAACCTTCACCAGCTCCGAGAACGTCCCCATAAGAGAAACCTCCACAAGCTGCTAAACCCTTAAATTTAGACAAAGAAGTGCGGCCAGAAATAATATCACTCATATGAACATCAATCGCGGAAAACCCCGCTCGATCAAAGGCCGCTGCCATTTCAATATGGCCATTGACCCCTTGCTCCCGCAGAATGGCTATTTTTGGCTTAACACCTATGTTAATAGCGGCAGACCGAGACGAATCATTGATATCAAACGTTAAATGCGCATGCAAACCTGGATCAGTAGTGTCCAAAATTCGATCATATTCTTGCTTAGCACATTCCGGATTATCACGCAGTGACTGCATATGAAAGGTAGTTTTAGACCATCTACGCTGAAGTAACCAGCCAAATTCATCTAGTAAAGGATTCCCGTTAGACGAAATTTCTAACGTCCCTTTATCATTGAGGCATCCAATTTTTTTAGTGTAATCAGCTAGTCCGTGAGAGTCCAAGATAGAACAAACCTCTAATTCGGCTTTATTATTTATTTGGATAATCGCTCCAAGCTCCTCACTAAAAAGTGCCGCAAGTTGTCTATTGTGATCCGCACCAACGTCTAAATCTACAGTTAAGCCCACATGCGATGCAAACATGCACTCGGCTAAGGTAACAATCACACCCCCATCTGATCGATCATGGTAAGCCAGAATTTTATTTTTCTCATTTAACTCCTGTATCGCCTTAAAGAAACTCTCTAAAATTTTTGCATCATCAAGATCAGGCACCTCTCCATGCTCCAAAAGATACACTTGATGCAAGATGGATCCCCCCATACGATTTTTACCACCACCCAAGTCAATTAAAATCAATTGGGTATTTAAATTCGGGTTGAGGACAGGCGTTAATGTTCTCCTAATATCGGAAACAGGTGAAAAGGCTGATATAACCAAAGAAACAGGAGAGACGACTTGTTTATCTTGTAGTCCTTCTCGCCAAGCTGTCCGCATTGCCATCGAATCCTTACCCACTGGGATGCTTATCCCAAGCTGAGGACAAAGCTCCAAACCGACGGCCGCAACAGTATCAAAGAGGTTAGCATCCTCGCCTTCAAAACCGGCAGGCGCCATCCAATTTGCTGATAATTTAATATTACTTAAATGGTCAATCTTTGCAGCTGCTATGTTTGTGATCGCCTCACCAACTGCCATTCTTCCAGAGGCTGGCCCATCCATAACCGCTACCGGGGCACGTTCACCAATTGCAAATGCCTCACCGACATACTCATCGAATCCCATAGCTGTAACCGCAACATTACTGACCGGAATTTGCCAAGGCCCTACAAACTGGTCTCTAGAACAAAGCCCTCCGACCGAACGGTCACCAATCGAAATTAGAAATGTTTTATCCGCCACAGCTGGAAATGAGAGCACTCGAGTAAGCGCTTCATCCAGCTTTATCCGCTGATATCTTTCGCTTTTTATCTCTATTTTTCTTCGTTTAACATCACGCGTCATCTTGGGTGGTTTACCCAAGATAACTGATAACGCGATGTCTACAGGTTTGTTGCCAAAATGAGAATCAAATACGTCAAGACGACCGTCTGCCGTCGCCTCTCCGAGCACCGCGAATGGACAGCGTTCTCTTTCACAAATTTTTTGAAACTCTTCAAAGCTTCCAGGATCAACCGCCAACATATAGCGCTCTTGCGATTCATTACTCCATATCTGCATCGGCGTCATTTCTGCTTCCTCAGATGGAATACGCCTTAAGTCAATACGAGCGCCACAATGTGCGTCATTTACTAATTCAGGGAGAGCATTAGAGAGCCCACCAGCTCCAACGTCATGTATCGACAAAATTGGATTATTCCGGCCTAACCCCCAACACCGGTCAATCACCTCCTGACACCGTCTTTGGATCTCTGGATTTCCCCTCTGAACAGAGTCAAAATCTAGATCAGCGCTATTCTGTCCGGTTGTCATACTGGAAGCAGCGCCTCCACCCATACCAATGAGCATACCCGGACCACCAAGCTGAACAATCAACGTACCCGCTTGGAATAATTTCTTTATAGATTGCTGATTCGTAATATTGCCCAAACCACCAGCCAACATAATTGGCTTATGGTATCCACGAACAACCCCCCTTATTTCTTGCTCATAGTTTCGAAAATACCCACAAAGATTGGGTCGTCCAAACTCGTTATTAAACGCCGCACTCCCAATAGGGCCTTCTAACATGATATCTAATGCCGAGGCAATACGATCCGGTTTACCTATCCCATTTGCCTCCCAGGGTTCACTCTCGCCCGGTATTCTCAGGTGAGAGACACTAAAGCCTACAAGACCCGCTTTAGGCTTCGCACCCCTACCCGTAGCACCTTCATCTCTAATTTCACCACCAGAACCAGTGGCCGCGCCCGAAAATGGTGAGATAGCTGTGGGGTGGTTATGTGTTTCCACCTTCATTAAAGTATGCTTCAGTTCATCTTCCACATGCCCATATCGACCATCTGGCATAGCCCTGAAGCTGCTAACCTTCGTGCCTTCCATAATTGCAGAGTTATCGGAATAAGCCACGATAGTGCCTTTTGGCGTCTTCCGGTGAGTCTCTCGAATCATGCCAAACAACGAATAATCTTGTACCTGACCATCGATTATCCAGGAAGCGTTGAAAATCTTGTGTCTACAATGCTCTGAGTTCGCTTGAGCGAACATCATTAACTCAACATCCGTAGGATCTCGACCAATTAGCTCAAAATTATGCTGGAGATAATCAATCTCATCCGTAGAAAGTGCTAAACCCATCTCTCTGTCACAATCCTCAAGCGCACTTCGGCCCTCTTTTAATACAGGAATTGTACGAAGAGGCTGCGGTTGAACGTGTCTAAAAAGTTTTTGCGCATCATGAATATCAACAAGGAGAGTTTCAGTCATACGATCGTGAACCATCGGCACAATACGCGTCAGGGTAGATTGTGCAACCGATTGATGTCTCTTCGTTTTGAAACTCCAGACTACACCACGCTCTATTCGTGACACTTCCAGAAGACCACAGGCTTTTGCAATATCTGTTGCTTTACTTGCCCAAGGGGAAATAGAGCCAAGTCGAGGAATCACAATAAAATCAGCAATATCGTCTACTAATTTTGACTCTTTGGGCCCATAGGAGAGAATTCGATCGAGCTGCATGACCTGTTCCGCAGAAAGTTGTTTATTCAACTCCACGAAATGCCAAAAAACTGCTGAGATCTCACCGATTTGCGGATCGATAGCCTGTACTTGTTTTAATAGTTTATCGAAGCGGAACTGAGAAAACGCTTGACGACCTCTTAGAAAAACGATTTCCGGCATGGATTCTATGATTTTAAGTAAGATATCTTCAAAACAAGATTATAGCTGACGAATGTCCGACCATAAACCAAATCCCTTATACTGAAAATATGCATACGGTACCCGTCTACCAGACTGAGCAGATACGACAGATTGAAAAGTACTTATTTTCGCTCGATCCGAAACATGGCCTAATGGAGTCAGCAGGAAAAACCGTCGCTGACGTTGCCATTCAAGTGGCACCAAATCACGCTCGGTCGGCTTTAGTCATAGCAGGGCCTGGAAATAATGGCGGTGATGCATACGTTACTGCTAGATATCTTAAAAACGCAAATTTCAATGTTTCGGTCCTCGCCCCGCTCAATGCGAATCTGAACTCTCCCATTGCGACTAGCTCACAAAAAAAATGGGAATCATCAGGTGGAACAATCCAAAGCACGATAAATAATGAAGATTCCTTTGATTTAGTGATTGATGGATTATTCGGTATTGGCTTAACACGCAATCTTTCTGGAAAACTCGAAGAGCTCATTGCTCATATTAACGGCCTGCAAGCCACAATCATCTCCATAGACATACCTTCTGGATTAAATCCGGATACAGGTAGCGTCATGGGTTGTTGCATCAAGGCACAACATACCGTCACCTTTCTTGGATATAAAGTTGGTTTGCATACAGGTCTCGGGCCAGATTATTCAGGCACTATCCATTTCAGTGATCTCAATATGGGGCTCGTTCCAACCCTCGATAACCATGGTTTCTTAATCGGAAATGAGGTCCTCAACAATGTTCTGACAACGAGAAAAAAATCATCCCATAAAGGTACACATGGTCAACTCGTTATTATTGGAGGAAGTAAAGGTTTAGTTGGCGCTTCGATACTATCAGGGCGCGCAGCTATTAAATTAGGTGCAGGGCGTGTTCTCGTTGGTTTCGTCGATGCATCAGCGCCCACGATGGATTGGATGCAGCCGGAACTCATGATGAGAAACGCTTCTGACCTCATTCAACTTGATAACACATCATGTATCGCCATCGGACCCGGTCTTGGCACTGAAAAGGTCGCGTACGATATTTTGTCACAGGTCTTGATCCTACCCATACCAATTGTATTGGATGCCGATGCGCTAAATCTTATTGCTCAGCGCCCCGGACTCGCAGCACTGATTAATAAAAGGAACAACTCCACTGTACTCACGCCACACCCAGGTGAAGCCTCTAGACTATTGCACTGTTCTATTAAGGAAATCCAAGCAGATAGAGTACAGGCAACACTAACCCTGGCAAATAAATTTAATGCAGAAGTGGTGCTTAAGGGCGTCGGTAGCGTGTGCGCGTTTCCCGATGGCAATTGGTTCATCAATACAACCGGGAACCCTGGAATGGCCAGTGCAGGCATGGGGGACGTCTTGACCGGTATTATCGGTGCGTTTGTGGCTCAAGGGGCCTATAGCCACACGGCTTTGTTAGCCGCAGTGCATCTGCACGGACTTGCTGCAGATAAATTATTAAACGATGGCTGTGGCCCAATTGGAATGACCGCCTCAGAAACAATTGATGCCGCAAGAATGATACTCAACAAACAAAAACAATCTAACGCTACACACTACTTATATACTGGTCAGCGACATAAAATCTAAAGGATATATAAATGCCAGAGCACAGTAACGCAGTCGATGCCATTATTATCGGCGCAGGATTCTCAGGACTGTATCAATTACATACCCTTCGAGATCAACTAAACCTTAGCACGATAGTATTAGAGGCCGGCGCAGATCTAGGGGGTACCTGGTTTTGGAATCGCTACCCTGGGGCGCGCTGTGATTCAGAGAGCCATTCCTATTGCTATATGTTTTCTGAAGAAATTTATAAAGAGTGGAATTGGTCAGAACGCTATCCGGGCCCTCAGGAAATTCGTAGCTATCTTGGTTTCGTTGCCCAAAAACTCAAGCTCAGAAGTCATATTAAGTTCAACACCCTTGTCAGCAGTGCGCACTTCATCGAAGAAGCGAATCAATGGGAGCTAACAACTAAAGGTGGAGACACCTACCGAGCGACCTATTTAATTACTGGAATTGGCTGCATTTCTTCTGCAAATATTCCAAATATCCCTGGCCTGAAAGATTTCAAAGGCGAGTGGTATCACACTGGTAATTGGCCACACGAGGAAGTCTCATTTAAAAATAAACGAATTGGGCAAATTGGAACTGGTTGTACCGGGATACAAGCCGCTCCCATAATCGCAGAAACTGCTGGCCATCTTCACATCTTTCAACGAACACCAAACTATAGTGTTCCGGCTCGCAACGCGCCACTCACTGATGAATGGAAGCAGAGTATCAATAAAAAATTTGAAGAAATCAAACAAATTATCCAATCGACTCCAAATGGACACCCATTTCGGATCTCAACAACCAACGTGTTTGAACATTCAGAGGATGAAAGACAAGCAGCCTATGAAAAAGCTTGGGAAAAGGGTGGTCTTCAATTTAGAGCGACCTATCAGGATCTAACGATAAACAAAGAGGCGAATGACACCGCAGCTGAATTTCTGAAGAAAAAAATTAGAATGGTAGTACAAGATGAAGAGACGGCCGCAGCACTTTCTACTATTGATTATCCCTATGCCGGGAAACGCCCACCTATCGATACAAACTATTTTGAAACATTTAATAAAGATAATGTGTCACTTGTTAATCTAAAGAAAGAAAGCATCGTCAAAATTTCAGAGGATGGAATACAAACTACGAAGCGACATATCCCGTTAGATATGATTGTCTTTGCGACAGGATATGATGCCATCACTGGAAAATTCTTTGAAATGGACATCAGAGGACGAAATGGACTCTCATTAAAAGAAGCCTGGAGAGAAGGACCTAAAACCTATCTGGGCTTGCAAACACCAGGCTTTCCTAACCTCTTCACCATCACTGGACCAGGAAGCCCATCCGTATTGTGTAATATGCCTGTAGCTATCGAACAGCACGTCGAATGGATTACTCAATGCGTTGAATATATGAGACGTCATGAGATTGATACGTGCGAGGCAAGTCAGGAGGCTGCTAACGAATGGGTGGAACATGTAAATGGGGCTGCGAATGCCACGCTACTAGTTACCGTCCCGCATTCTTGGTACTTAGGTGCAAACGTCGATGGTAAACCTCGTATATTTATGCCGTATGCAGGCGGCATGACGCGATACAGGGTGTTATGCGAGGATGTCGTTGAAAATCAGTATGCCGGCTTCATTATGACCTCTAAAACCGCCTTAAATCGTTCTACAAACAACCCAAACAATTATAATTTTGATGCAGCTAAAAAAATTACGACACCGGGCATTTGAACCGAGTTCACAAAGACAAAATTGAATCTACTAAGTCATAAAGGATTTACACAAACTCAGGCCCAGCACAGTCATTAGAATTGATCCAAAAACATGAATGCCGATCAGGATTACAGCCCAACCTACTCGACCACTTTGAATAAGCTGCACTGACTCAATCGAGAAAGTAGAAAACGTAGTCAGGCTACCCAGGAAACCAGTAATGGCCAACAACTTCCATTCTGGTGACAACTGAGTGTTATGAGAAAAAAACTCAACAGCCACGCCAATCAAAAAACCTCCAACCAAGTTGGCTAAGAAAGTTCCCAATGGAACGTTTTTAAGTGTGGCGTTAAAGATAAGCCCTAAAACCCATCGGATCCAGGCGCCTCCGACGGCACCCAGTCCAATCGCAACAAGTTTCGTGAACACGTGTCGCCCCCTACTTTTTAAAAATCTCTGTTCAAAAAAACATTTTACCCTAACGTCATGGCCCTAAAACCTTTACGAACCCAAGTGACTCGAGGATGCTTGTAACTTTAGTCGTTTTAAGGAATTCCAAGAAGCGTTGACTCTCTTTCAAGTGTTTCGTGCTATTCACAACGCCGAGTGGATACACTATTGTGGATGGTGAACCCAAAGTCAATAATCCATTCACACCGTCTCGCGGTATCCGAATATCGGTCACATACACGAACGCCAGATCCACTTCTCCACGAGCAACGTAATCAAGACACTGACGCACATTCTGCGTAAAAATTAATTTAGGAGACACACGGTCCCACAGATCTTCATCTATAAGTAAAGCTCGAGCATATCGCCCAGCTGGAACACTATCCGGATTGCCAATAGCAATACGTTTGACTTTCGAGCTCACGATATCAGAGATACGCGAGACCCTAAATGACAAATCATCCCGACCAACAAGAATAAGTCGATTTCTGGCAACGTGGTATACCGAGTCTTTATAAATTAATCCCTTACTTATTGCTTCTTGCATCGTTATCTGATCCGCTGATAAAAATAAATCGACCGGTGCTCCTCGCTCAATTTGCCTTAATAAAGTCCCCGATCCGGCAAAGTTAGTTGCTACTTTTATATCAGGATATATAGACTCAAATTCGACGATAATTTCTTGCAGCGCAGCTGTCATACTCGATGCAGCTGAAATCAGTAGTTCTGTCTTCGCAGCATAACCAGACCGACACATCACAAAGCACAACAAAGTGAAAGTCGCAATTTTTTTGAAACTAAACATCCGTAATTCCTGCCGCACTCCACAATATCTTTCTGATTTCTGGTCGCACGGGAGCGCCTAAAGAATCTCTGTAGGGTGCCCCACAAAGATCAACAGAATCTGTGACTAAACCCTGAGTGATAAGAATCAACCTTTGTCCTAATTCAGCAACATCCTGCGGGTCGTGCGTGATCAATAAAATCGGAATCCCGAAAATTAATTGAATTTTCTTAAGTTCTGCTCTCATCTGTATTCTTAATAATGGATCAAGCGCGGAGAAAGGCTCATCGAGAAGAAGAATCTCTGGTCGCTGTAATAGCGCTCGAGCAACTCCAACGCGCTGCCTCTGCCCTCCTGAAATTTCAGATGGATATTTTTTTGAGAAATCCTTAATTTGAAATATTTCGAGTAATTCTTCCACCCGATCCAAATCAATTCCATTCAATCTTTTTGAGAATATGGAACGTCGCGAAAATCCAATATTCTCAGCCACTGTCATGTGAGGAAATAATGCATAGTCTTGGAACAAATAGCCCACGTTACGATACCGTGATGCAATCTCTACGCCTTTCCCAGAATCAAATAGAACTCGATCATTAATCACGACCTTCCCAGATCTGACACTTTGCAAGCCTGCAATTATTTTTAGCAATAGACTTTTACCAGCCCCGGACTGCCCGAACAGCACCGTAATATCCTCATCGCAACTGAATCGAATATTTAAATCGAAGTCGTGTCCACCGGACCGAAATAGCTGCTGAACGTCTACGTCGACTCTCATCTCAGTTTAAGTCACACGATATTTAGGTCGGAGAAAATAGTTCGAGGCAAGCAACACGACAATGCAAACAATAGACGTAATAATCACCAGAAAATTAGCTATCTGATCATGACCTGCCTGCACTGCCTCATACACAGCAATTGAGAGAGTTTGAGTTCTCCCAGGTAAACTTCCAGCCACCATCAACGTGGCACCAAACTCTCCGAGCGCTCTCGCAAATGCCAACATCGCCCCTGCCAATATTCCTCGAACTGCGAGGGGAAAGGTCACCAGAGCGAAGACTTGCATCTCACTTTTACCTAAGACTCGCGAAGCATCCTCCAACTGTCGTGAGACACCCTCAAACGCTGATCGAGCAGATTTATACACCAAAGGGAAGGCAACTATCGAGGCAGCAATCACGGCCCCCTGCCATGTAAATATTAAATTGATACCAAATTCAGATTGCAACCAAGATCCTATAGGCCCGCGGCGCCCCAAAAGTACGAGCAGGTAATAGCCTAATACGGTGGGAGGTAGAACCACTGGTAAGGTCAGCACGGCATCCAAAAATTCCTTCCCCCAAAACTCGCGCTTAGCTACAAGCCATGCGACTGAAACTCCCGCGATTGTCGCAACAATAGTTGCCAGGCCCGCCACTTTTAGGCTTAAAAGTAGTGGAATCATCACAGCTTCAAGAGTTATTGGAAATGAAAACAAAATTTACAAAAGAACGTTAGCTTATATTCATAAATATTTGTTTTAAAATGAATTTTGGCGCCTTTATGGCGCCAAAACTAGACTTACTTTAAAGTGGTTTTTTAACATAGTCAGACCTGCAAACTTATGTTTCATTGTATTTAACTAGATATAACGCTGCATGTCAAGAATATTACGTGCTAACGCATGTATTCAGCGAATTCCGACATCTCAGCTCTGACGCTATTTGTCGCCTTACGCTCCATGGCTCGATAGCGCAAAAGTACCTCTTTACCAAAGTCGGTAACCTGAGCACCTCCCCCCCGAGTTCCACCAGTCAACGTTTCAACGAGCGCGGCAGCGAAACATTGATTCATAGTGTCAACGAGTATCCATGCCCTCCGATAAGACATTCCAAGCTCGCGCGCCGCCGCGGAAATAGACCCATTTTTTTTAATCGCGTCAAGTAAAGCGGCCTTACCAGGACCCATAGCAATAGACTTACGGAAACTAACTTTTAATTGTGGTTGTAGCGTATCAGACATATTCAATCAAACTACTTATTCTGGGCTCGAGCCCAACGCTCAGCTGCCTCAGTATCACTCGGCCGCGTCTCTACCCACCGCTCTCCTGAAGACGTTTGTTCTTTTTTCCAGAAAGGCGCTCGAGTTTTTAGATAATCCATTAAAAACTCACAAGCCTTAAATGACTCGCCACGATGCGCACTCGTCACAATGACTAGCACAATCTGATCTAACGGCTGAAGCTTACCTACTCGATGAATAATCAATGCATCATAAATATCCCAACGAGCTTTCGCCTCATTGACAATAAGCTCAAGTGACCGCTCCGTCATACCTGGATAATGCTCTAGTTCAAGCGTAGAAACATCTTCCCAATCATTTAAATCACGAACAACACCGACAAAGCTGGCTACAGCGCCGACTTTAGGATTCACTTTCCTCAAGGCCAACATTTCCTGGCTCACATCGAAATCTTCTGTCTGTACGCGCACACTCATGATGTCATCCGCCTGTGACCGGTGGAAAGAGAGCCATCTCATCAGCCTCATTTAAAAATACGTCGTCCGATACCATCTCCTGATTAACTGCGATACGGAAGGATTTTCTTTCGTCCAGTTCACGCCTCCAAACGTCACCTCTTTGACGCAACAAGTTAAGCACATCTGATACCTTGTTCTCAACATCCGCTAAGACAATAACTTCTTGACTTACCTTGAAGGTCTCTCGAAGTTTCGCAAAAAACAAAATTTTTATTTCCATATTAATCGACTCAATTGATGTGTTGGCCTTATTCTACATCTCTTGTAAATCACTCGTTTACTAACACGTCACTTTACGCAACAAAGAGAAAAAGATCGTTGTGTTCAATCGTATATAATGGGCAAGTATTACATAAAATAAAGAATATTAAGCTATACACATGAATTCAACTAATCCATTGATCATTGATACACCAGTTCAAGATACAAGACAGAGACATCTGCGAGACTTGCGCATCTCTGTAACGGATCGGTGTAACTTCAGATGCACCTATTGCATGCCTAAAAGCGTGTATGACAGAGATTTTAAATTTCTAGAGCGCGCGCAGTTGCTGTCATTTGACGAAATTAATCGGCTAGTCGGCGTTTTCAAAGATCAGGGCGTAGAAAAGGTACGCATCACAGGTGGCGAACCGTTGTTGCGGAAACAACTTGAAAAGCTAATTGCAATGATTTCCTCTTCGCATCAAGTCGACCTGACACTCACCACAAATGCTACGTTGCTTAAACAAAAAGCCGTCATCCTTCAGGATGCTGGACTACAACGGATCACGGTCAGCCTGGATTCACTGAACGATGGCACCTTTCAGATGATGAACGATATGAACTTTCCTGTTTCAAAGGTTTTAGAAGGAATCGAAGAAGCCGACAGAGTCGGCTTCAAACCAATCAAAATCAACATGGTTGTGAAACAAGGAGTTAATGACCATGACGTTTTAGAGATGGCCAAACACTTTAAAGGCACCGGACACATTGTTCGCTTCATTGAATTTATGGATGTAGGCTCAACCAATGGTTGGAAAATGAGTCACGTCGTATCATCACAAACCTTAGTAGATCGTATCAATGTAATCTTCCCAATCGAACCAATCGAACCCAATTATCTTGGGGAGGTTGCCGAGCGCTGGAGGTATACTGATGGCTCAGGGGAAATCGGGTTTATTTCATCAGTCTCACAAGCTTTTTGCCAATCGTGCACGAGAGCTAGATTGTCAGCAGAAGGATCGATTTACACCTGCCTGTTTGCCACGCACGGTACAGACCTTCGCATGCTACTTAGAACAGGAGCATCCGACAAAACAATCTCAAACGTCATCACTAAGCTTTGGCAGGCTAGAACCGATAATTATTCTGAAATAAGGACATCTGAGACTGCTAAATCACGAAAAATAGAGATGTCATATATTGGTGGATGAATATCTCAAAGTTCAAAACGTTAAACTCATGACCAAACAAAATAAATTAGAAATTATTACCCAAGATAATGACTACGACCCTAACTCAATGCCCGTAGATAAAGCCCGAAGCTATATAGGAGGATTCTTGGATCCTGTCACTAGCTCAGAGCGAGTGTTCATTCGTGATGCACTCGGGCGAATTTTGTCACAAGATGTAATCTCACCAGTAAATGTGCCTCAGCATGACAATTCAGCGATGGACGGGTATGCAGTTAGAGGCGTTGACCTAGAGGAAGGCAAGAAGATAGAACTGACTGTAGTTGGTACTGCCTTTGCAGGACAACCCTTCGAAGGAGCAATAAAAAAAGGTGAGTCAATTCGAATTATGACTGGTGCAGTTATACCCGACGGTGCTGACACAGTAATTATGCAGGAGCGCGCAGAGAGGGCGGCCAGCGTTGTCACTGTAGATTTCCTACCAACAGGATCGAACACGCGGAAGACCGGCGAAGATCTAAAACTTGGATCCGTAGCCTTACATAAAGGGCACAAAGTCAGGCCGGCTGATCTTGGACTTATTGCATCACTTGGGATACCCGAGATTAGCGTTTATCGAAAACTTCGCGTCGCCTTCTTTTCCACCGGTGATGAACTGGTTGGTATTGGAAATACACTCGGAGAAGGAGAAATTTACGACAGTAATCGTTATACGATTTTTGGAATGCTTACGGAACTCGGCTGCGAACTCATTGATATGGGTGTCATCAAGGACACACCTGAAGCTGTTGAAGTAGCGTTTAGGGATGCAACAAGCATTGCTGATGTAGTCATTACCAGTGGTGGTGTTTCCGTAGGTGAGGCAGATTTTGTAAAACCAATACTGAATCTACTCGGCGAGGTTCTATTTTGGAAAATAGCGATGAAACCAGGTCGTCCTTTAGCATTCGGCAAAGTAGGTCGATCGCATTTCTTTGGGTTACCCGGTAATCCAGTAGCGGTTATGGTAACTTTCTACCAGTTCGTGCAATCAGCTCTTAAAACACTCCAAGGACAAGTAATGCGAACACCATCACCCACGTTCAAGGCGCGTTGCACCGAGCCGCTTAAAAAAACACCTGGCCGCACTGAATTTCAGCGAGGAATTTTTAGCCAAACACTCACTGGTGAATGGACAGTCAAGCCGACAGGGGACCAAGGATCAGGAATCTTATCTTCGATGAGTCAGGCACACTGCTTTATTGTTCTCCCAACGGATATGGGCAAAGTTGATGCTGGCGAAATTGTTGATGTGCAGCTTATTAGAGGTCTAATTGATTCATGAGAAAACTTAGTAAAACAGATGAGCAATGGCGTGCGGACTTAGCACCTGAGGAATATCAAATTCTCAGAAAAGAGGGAACGGAGCGTAGCTTCAGTCATCCACTGAATCAGGAACAGCGCAAAGGAACCTTCGTTTGCATCGGTTGCGAGACACCTCTATTTACGTCAGATATGAAGTTTGATAGTGGTACGGGATGGCCTAGTTTTTTTACGCACATCCACGATGCATTCATCACCAAAGTCGATAAGAAGCTGTTTATGCCACGTACAGAGTACCGATGTGCAACTTGTGATGGTCACCATGGACACGTATTTCCCGATGGACCTCAACCCTCGGGACTACGCTATTGTAATAATGGTACAGCGCTGAAATTTATACCTGACGAATGAGGCAATCTAGGCCCGAGGCTTCTCTAAAGTTAAAATTGCCTCCCGGGATAAATCACTTAAACCCTCGCCTCCGTCATTAACCAAATACTCGATAATTTCCCTTCTCATTCTAGGATCCCAGAATCGAGTCATATGTCCGGCAACTCCGGTGATCGCTTCATTTTTGTCCTCTTCAGAAACAAAAAAATTAGAAATATCGTTAACCATCTTGACCAAATGAGACACATTCATAGCGCATTTCCTTCTGAAAAAATCCGCTCTTCGTGTGTATAAATCGTCTGACGTCCATTACGTGCGAAACCAACTAAAGTCACATCACTATTGGTCGCTGTCTTTATCGCCAGAGAAGTAGGACCTGATACGGCTACCAATAGACCAACATTAGCTCTAGCGACCTTTGTAACCATTTCATAACTTGCCCGACTCGTAATCAAAACAAACCCTGGATGTGCATATTCCGGACTTAGCAAAAGCGCCCCGATCAATTTGTCTAAGGCGTTATGCCGACCGACATCCTCTCTAATCAAGCTAATATTTCCATCTTTATCCGACCAAGCTGCTCCGTGTAGCGTGCCGACCTCATGATTCATAGTCTGCAACGTCTCAAGTGATTGAAGTGCTCGCTGTATCGCTTTTGTTTCAAACGAATCTGGAGCATTCACTTTAGACACTAACCGCATAGCAGCCTCAAGCGTTTCTTCACCACAGAGACCACAGCCAGTTCGACCGACTACATTCTTTTTACGTTTCCTCAAATCATCGCCTATACTTCTCGATACGCTTATATAAGCCGTAATTCCCTTCTCACTCTGAGTAAATTCAATGCCGTCTATCTCGCTGGCATTAGAGATTAAATCCTCAGTGAATGAAAAACCAACCACAAAATCAGTCAAATCTGAAGGACTCACCATCATCACGGCAAAAGACTCACCGTTAAAGACCAAAGCTAGAGGAACTTCCTCCGCGATTGAATTAAGCTCTAGCTTCGCTCCGCCATTGAGCGTCCATTTGAGCGCTTCATGCTCCATGATGGCGTTACCGGTCACGGATATATCTCTAAACCCGCTCAGGCTCAGCAGCCTTTACTAATAATTCAAGCTGTTGCTTATTAAACTGCACGAATTTCTGCTGCCACTGTGCTGGCTGCGTTACAGGCTCCACCTGCACAGCGGTAACTTTAAATTCTGGACAATTCGTCGCCCAATCAGAATTATCTGTCGTAATGACATTAGCGCCTGATTCCGGGAAATGGAACGTAGTATAAACAACACCCGGCTGAACCTTATCAGTCACATGCGCCCGAAGTACCGTCTCCCCTGCTCGACTGCGGATCCCAACCCACTCGCCTGTTTTAACACCACGTAATTCAGCGTCACTCGGATGAATCTCAAGTCGATCCTCGTCAAACCACACAATATTGTCAGTTCTCCGTGTTTGCACTCCGACATTGTATTGAGACAAAATTCTTCCAGTCGTTAAAATTAAAGGATATTTTCGCGTCGTTCGCTCACTAGTTGGGACGTATTCTGTAACCACGAATCGTCCCTTACCCCGCACAAACTTTGAGATATGCATGATTGGCGTACCGTCTGGCGCATCCTGATTACATGGCCACTGGATACTGCCTTCTTTATCTAGCTTCTCATAGTTCACCCCCTTGAACGTCGGGGTCAATCGTGCGATCTCATCCATGATTTCTGATGGATGCTTGTAATCCATTGGATAACCAAGCGCCTCAGAAAGCATGATAGTAGCCTCCCAATCTGCCTTACCTCCGAGTGGTTCCATAACTTTACGAATTCTAGAAATACGGCGCTCGGCATTAGTAAATGTGCCATCTTTCTCTAGAAAGGAAGCTCCCGGCAAAAAGACGTGTGCAAATTTAGCAGTCTCGTTAAGAAAAATATCTTGAACCACCACACACTCCATAGCTTCAAGCGCAGAGGTTACGTGTTGCGTATTGGGGTCGGACTGAGCAATATCTTCGCCTTGGATATAAATTCCCTTAAACTCATCTGAATGTGCCGCATCGAGCATATTAGGAATTCTAAGGCCCGGCTCAGAATCAAGCGATACATTCCATTCGCGCTCAAACATCTCTCGAGTCACAGTATCCGACACGTGACGATAACCAGGAAGCTCATGCGGGAACGATCCCATATCGCAGGCCCCTTGAACATTGTTCTGCCCTCGAAGTGGGTTTACACCAACACCAGATCGACCAATATTCCCCGTCAACATCGCGAGATTTGCGATACCCAGAACCATCGTTGATCCTTGGCTGTGCTCTGTAACGCCTAAGCCATAGTAAATTGCCCCATTACCTCCGGTCGCATATAACCTTGCTGCCTCGCGCAGATCAACTGCCGGCACACCTATAACCGCCTCCAAATCTTCTGGTGAATTTCTCTCTTGTGATATAAAAGCCACCCATTTCTTAAAATTTACCTCTTCACATCGCTCCTTAACGAACGCCTGATCATGTAACCCTTCAGTATAAATAACGTGCGCCAATGCATTAACAAGAGCGACGTTCGTTCCTGGTAATAACTTCAAGTGATAATTGGCTTTAACATGAGGTCCATCAACGAGATCAATTTTTCTCGGATCTGCAACAATAAGTTTTGCACCTTGTCTTAGTCGTTTTTTTAGCCGAGAAGCAAAAACAGGATGTCCGTCAGTGGGATTAGCGCCAATAACAACAACAACATCCGCATCTTCAACTGAATCGAAATCTTGCGTGCCCGCTGACTCGCCAAGTGTAGTCTTAAGACCATACCCTGTAGGAGAGTGACAAACTCGCGCACATGTGTCCACGTTATTGTTACCAAAAGCAGCCCGTACGAGTTTTTGTACAAGATAAGTCTCTTCATTCGTACATCTAGAAGAGGTAATGCCTCCGATAGAACCTTGACCGTAACGCTCCTGGATTCGCTTGAATTCGGATGCGGCGTAGATCATTGCCTCTTCCCAACTTACTTCATTCCAAGCATCTGTAATTTTTTTCCGAATCATTGGTTTCGTAATGCGATCTTTATGAGTGGCATACCCGAACGCGAACCGGCCTTTAACACAAGAGTGTCCATGATTGGCTTTGCCGTTGAAGTCAGGCACCATCCGAACAACATCGTTACCTTTGACTTCAGCCTTAAACGAACAACCAACACCACAATACGCACATGTAGTAATCACACTTCTGTTAGGCTGACCTTGCTTTATTACAGACTTCTCCATGAGCGTCGCTGTTGGACAAGCTGCAACGCAGGCACCACAACTCACACACTCCGAATCAAAAAATGATTCCTTTTGACCAGCTGAAACCGTTGAACCGAAACCACGCCCATCAATAGTTAAGGCAAAAGTACCTTGAGTCTCTTCACAAGCTCGGACACATCGAGAACACACGATGCATTTTGACGCATCAAAAGTAAAATACGGATTGGACTCATCTTTGGCCGCTTCTAAATGATTCTCTCCTTCGAACCCATAGCGAACTTCTCTTAATCCGACAGTTCCTGCCATATCCTGCAACTCACAATCACCGTTAGCAGAACAGGTTAAACAGTCTAAAGGATGGTCTGAAATGTATAACTCCATTACCTCTCGTCTTAATTTCGCTAACTTTTCAGTCTGTGTACGCACAACCATTCCCGACTCAGCGGGAGTGGTGCACGATGCTGGATAACCTTTCCTGCCTTCTATCTCAACCAAGCACAAGCGACATGAACCAAAGGCCTCGAGACTCTCTGTCGCACACAACTTGGGAATCGACAAGCCGGCTAGAGATGCAGCGCGTAATAATGAAGTGCCCACTGGAACAGAAACCGGCACACCATCGACCAAGAGATCAACACAACTCTCTGATTTACGCTCAGGAGTTCCTAGATCTTTCCATACTATCTTGCTCATAATTTTTCTCCAAAAATTTAAGCTGCTACCTTATTATCATGCGGTTCGAGGCAAAAGTCCTCAGGGAAGTGCTTCATTGCACTCAGAACAGGAAACGGAATCATTCCACCTAACGCACACAATGACCCATGTAACATCGTGTCACATAAACTTTTAATAAGATCGGCATTCGCAGATCTATCCTTACCAGCAATAATTTTGTCAATAGTCTCCATACCTCGAGTCGACCCAATACGACATGGAGTACATTTTCCACAGGATTCAATGGCACAAAACTCCATTGCAAAACGCGCCATAGACGCCATATTCACCGTTTGATCAAAAACAACGATACCACCATGACCAATCATAGCCCCCACAGCGGCGAATGCTTCGTAGTCCAATTTCAAATCAAAATCTTTTTCAGGAATGTATGCGCCTAGAGGCCCACCAATCTGAACAGTTCTAATGGGTTTTCCGGAAGCAGATCCTCCACCAAAGTCATACAAAATTTCATTTAGATTAACCCCAAAGGCCTTTTCAACAAGGCCACCACGCTTAATATTACCTGCCAGCTGTATAGGCAAAGTTCCCATAGAGCGACCTACACCATAGTCTTTATACGCCAACGCGCCATTAGCTAAAATAAATGGTACCGAGGAAAAGGTAATCACGTTATTCACTACCGTCGGCTGACCGAATAATCCGGAAATTGCAGGCAGTGGCGGTTTAGCTCTAACCAATCCTCGCTTACCTTCGAGACTTTCTAAAAGAGAAGTCTCTTCACCGCAAATATAAGCACCGGCTGCCCGCCGCAATTCAATATCGAAAGAACATTTGCTACCACAAACATTCTCGCCAAGATATCTGTGAGCACGCGCAATCAATAATGCTTCATTAAAAATCTCTTCGGCATGTGGGTACTCAGATCGCAAATACACGTAGCCCTTCGTAGCACCAACAGCTAAGGCCGCAATTGTCATACCCTCTATCAAGACAAACGGGTCTCCCTCGATAGTCATACGGTCAGAAAACGTACCAGAATCTCCTTCATCCGCATTACATACGATGTACTTCTGATTCGCAGGACAATTAAGAACGGTATTCCATTTGATACCCGTAGGAAATGCTGCCCCACCCCTTCCTCGTAACCCCGATTGAGTAACGATCTCTACTATCGATTTGCCATCCAAGCTGAGCGCTACCTTAAGACCCTTAAACCCATCATTACCTAAATAGTCCTCAATTGAGGTCGGGTCTGTTATGCCATTTCGAGCAAAACACAAACGCTCTTGATTCTTTAAGTAAGGAATCTCCTCAACAAGCCCCACACCCTTCTCATGATCACCACCATCGGTCAACACTTTTTTAAACAAACTTTCCACATCATCACTGGTGATGTTGGCATACCCTTCACGGCCAGCCTCCGTTTCCACCTCGACAAGAGGCTCCATCCAAATTAAACCGCGAGAACCATTTCTAACCACCTGGACATCAGCTTTAGTAGATTGCGCAACGCGAGTCAACGCTTCAGCAACCTTATTCGCGCCTAAACCTATTGCAGATGAATCACGAGGTACGAATATTTTAGTCGTCATGATTCGTGGCCCTTAATTCATTAAGGAGACTCTCAACCTGATCTGATGTCATTTTCGCCCTCGGCTCACCATTGACCATAAGAGCCGGTGCACACGCACAGTGCCCTAAACAATAAATCGGCTCGAGCGTAATCTGACCATCTAAGGTAGATTCATGAAAATCGATGCCAAGTGATAGCTTCAGCTTATCGATTATCTTCTCAGAACCTACTGCCTGACAGGCTTCTGATCGGCAAACTTGAATGATGTGACGACCTGGTTTCTGGGTTCTGAAGTGGTGATAAAAGGAAACTACTCCATGCACTTCCGCCCGTGACCGGTTAATACTCTTACCAATAACGTCAATGGCATCCGTAGGTATATAACCAAGCACATCTTGTATTTCATGCAGAATTGGCAACAAGGCCCCATTGGTACTTGCATGTTTTTCAAGTGCCGCACTAATTACGGCCTTATGATCCGTGTTTCCCAAAATAAAACCTCCCTGTGCGACAGGCCTCTCACCTACTTTATGCCGCAATTTCTGCTAGCAATTCAAATATGTACACATTTACATATTTATTAATAGACTTATAATAAGCAAACAAACAAGCTAGTCCAGTTTTAGCAACAATACAATATGTTCGATAGTTCATATGTTAGATAGTTCATATATTATGAGTAAAATCAAGCTGTCACCCTCCTGGTCCCTTTTGAACGAAGCTAATGAAACCTTAGGTGCAGAACTATTCGGGCTATTGAACTTGATTCACCGCGCTGGCACGCTGGCTGAGGCTGCTAAGCAAATGGGCATTTCTTACCGACATGCCTGGAATATAGTCAAGCACTGGAAAAACTTCTTTGGATCTGACCTTGTAAACTTCACTCGTGGCAAGGGAGCATCACTGACTGACCTTGGAGAAAAGCTTCTTTGGGCCGAACAAAGGGTTTCAGCGAGAGTTGGGTTACAGCTTGACTCCTTAGCCTCTGAAATCAATCGAGAAATTAACCGCGCACTGACATCAGCTAAAACCTCTCTGACCATTCATGCAACTTTTGGTTACGCCGTGGCCCATCTGCCAGGACTTTTCCTAAAAATGGCGCCTGATTTTCAGGTCGACCTGAGATACATTAGTGCAGCGGAAGCACTCGCCTCTCTTAATCGTGGCGATTGCGATCTTGCTGGATTCCATCTACCTACTGACGGAAATGGTCAAACCGTAATAGACAGTCTCGCCCCCCTATGGACTCCAAATAAGCATCGATTCATCCACCTAGTCACCCGTACACAAGGCCTCTTTGTCTTGCCTAATAATCCATTGCGTATTTCATGCATTAAGGATTTAGTAAAAAAAGACGTCAAATTTGTGAATAGACAAATTGGGTCAGGGACCCGAATGTTATTTGATCAACTTTTAACCAAAGATAACGTCCTTTCAACTGACATTAAAGGCTATCAATCCGAGGAATTTACGCACGCAGCAGTTGCGGCATTTGTTGCCTCCGGGATGGCGGACGCGGGCTTCGGCGTACAGCCGGCCGCAACCCAATTTGGCTTAGACTTCATCCCCTTAGCAAGAGAGAACTATATGTTTGCCTGCCAAAGCAAAGCAGTACACAAAAAAGAAATACTCGAATTAATCAAATTACTCAAGAGCGAGGCGTTTGCTAATTACGTGCTTAAGTTACCGGGATACTCTGCTCCTGAGGCTGGAAAAATTTTGACTTTAAAGCAAGCGCTATCGCAATCGAACACGAAATCCCACTGATTGCAGAAATTGAACAATCAGCAGGGACGCATGATCTACTTAAACAAATATCTGCATTGCTTTCTCAATGGTCTGCATTAGCCCCCAAACCAATGGAATGCCCACGAAACCCCAGGCCAACAACAGATGTAAACCGCTTGTTTTATCTTCGTTATTACCAGACATAATCTATTTCCCCCTTATTCCGCTAAGTGGTGACGTGAATCTACCGCTTTAATCAACGAATTAGCGATCAATCCAATGACCAATAAGCCAGAGATAATGTACATCGTTGTGTTATAAGCCTGAGCCTTAGGAATACCACTGTCTATTTGATATTGACGAATATAATTCACAAGTACTGGGCCTAAGATACCTGCAACTGACCAAGCAGTCAGTAGCCTTCCGTGAATTGCACCAACATACTTCGTTCCGAACATATCCTTAAGATACGCAGGCACCGTAGCAAAACCACCACCGTACATCGTCATGATGACCGCTGTGCAAATTACAAAAAGCGCCAAACTACCTAGAGATCCGGTTTGCGGTACTAATGAGTAGAGGCCGATGCCTAAAATGAAAAAACAAAAATAGGTGTTTTTTCTTCCGATCCAGTCGGACAATGAAGCCCAGAAAAAACGACCTAACATATTCGACAAACTCATAATACCAACAATACCTCCAGCTACCGCAGCCGTTACCCCAAACATTTCTTGGCTCATTGCAGAGGCCTGACCAAGGACACCAATTCCCGCCGTCACATTCATGCAAAGAACAGTCCAAATACACCAGAATTGCGGGGTCTTCCAAGCCTCATTAACATGCACGTTAGCAGAAGTCATTAACTTCTTAGGTTGTACCGGAGGCTCCCAGCCAGCTGGCTTCCAACCCTGAGCAGGAACGCGAACGAAAGCAGCACCCGCCATCATAAATACAAAATAGATCAACCCAAGACAAACAAACGTTTCAGCAACACCAACGTGCGTGCTCGAACTGAACATTTCCATTAGAGATACTGACAAGGGAGAAGCAATGAACGCACCGCCACCAAATCCCATAATCGCCATACCTGTCGCCATGCCTGGACGATCAGGGAACCATTTGATCAACGTCGATACAGGAGAAATATAACCCAGACCCAAACCGATACCGCCCAAAACACCATAACCAAGGTATACAAGCCAAATATTGTGTAGGTGCGTCCCTAGGGCCGAAACTAAAAACCCGCCAGACCAACAGAGCGCAGCAGCAAACATTGCTCTACGAGGCCCCCCCTCTTCAACCCAGCGTCCGAATACGGCAGCTGAAAGACCTAAGAAGACAATAGCTATGGAGAAAATCCAACCAAGTTGTGTCAGTAACCAATCCTCTGGAGCCGACTCTGTAATTCCAATGAGTTTAGTCATCGGCAGGTTGAATACACTCAAGGCATAGGCTTGACCAATACAAAGGTGAATACAGAGCGCTGCTGGCGGTACCATCCAGCGATTAAACCCAGGAGGTGCGACAGTTCTTTCCCGCGCTAAAAATCCAAACATACTTTCTGCCTCCTTTTCATGTTTACTTTCGGAATTATAATTTTTATCGTACATATTAGACGCGATTTATGCTTATTTGTCTAAAATCAGTTCCCACAATGTAAAAACCACCTCTCCCTTGAAGTACTTGATAGCATGTAACCAGATGGTATACGTGAGGTAAGCTTATTTCTATGGTCAAACAATATTTGCTATGTTTATTTTGAAAGAAGACAAAATGCCAATAAACGGGGTAACTTGTATCATCTTAGCTGGAGGGCAAGGTAAGCGAATGGGCGGTAGTAACAAGGCATTGATCCCATTCAAAAATCACACTCTAATTGAGCATTTAATAGAAGTCATGCGGCCTCAGGTTGACGAAATCATCATCAGCGCAAATCAAGATTTAGCGTACCTCAAAAAATTAGGTTATCCGGTCATAGAGGATAAGCTTAAGGATCAAGGACCTTTAATCGGCATTGTGTCTGTCGCCGATGAGATCAAAACTAATACGGTAGTAGTCACGCCCTGTGATGTAATCAACATCCCTATTGATTACGTAGAAAAACTAATCGCCAACATTAACACCAACGAATCAGACATCACGATTGCCAAAACCAGTAATGGCATACAATATTTAAACTGTGCACTAAGAGTACAAACGATTAATGATTTGAAAATAAAAATAGCACTGGGCACTCGAAAGGTTTCGGATTGGCAATCCCAGCTAAAGACTTCTTATGTTGAATTTAATGCTCGCGACGGGAGAACGCCTTTCATGAATCTAAATCAACCACGAGATTTTGTAAACTTAACTACTTTGTAATAGCACTGCGAAAAGTATATTTGAAGAGGTGTAATCATCAAGCTCACGCATTTAATTCGACTCATCGCTAGCCGGACTATCCAGTGTTTTAAAAAATACCTCGCCCTCTTTTATCATTCCTAGATCAGATCGGGCGCTCTCCGCATTCTCGTCTAACCCCGTCTTAAGGTCTGCGATTTCAGCCGCGATTTGAGAATTGCCAGATCGACCTGCTTCATTATGTTCAACTTGCTCATTTAGTACCTGGCGATAATCCAAAACATCACGCCAGCCACCTTTTCCGATCCAAAGTGGATACTGGAGTAAAAGTATTAGAACACCTAAAGCAATGATTACAATTTTCATTTAACTTAAATTATAGAATGCCCCACGCCCGGCATAGACTGCTCGATCTCCAAGCTCCTCTTCTATTCTAAGTAACTGATTGTATTTTGCTAAACGATCAGACCGAGAAAGCGAACCCGTTTTTATTTGTCCAGCATTCGAGCCGACAGATAAGTCAGCGATAAAAGTATCCTCAGTTTCACCAGAACGATGAGAAACTACAGCAGTATAGCGAGCCCGTTTTGCCATCTCAATAGCTGCCATCGTTTCGCTGAGCGTGCCAATTTGGTTGATTTTAATCAAAATAGAGTTGGCAATAGATTCATCAATCCCACGTTTTAGTATTTTTGTGTTGGTCACAAACAAATCGTCACCAACCAACTGAACCTTAGATCCTAAGCGTTTGGTTAGCATCCCCCAACCTTCCCAATCATCTTCTGACATTCCGTCCTCAATCGAGATAATCGGATATTTGCTAACCAACGTTGCAAGATAGTCACAGAATTCCGAAGAGGACAATAGAAGCCCCTCAGATTTCAGGGCGTACTTTCCGTCCTTATAAAATTCAGAGCTCGCACAATCTAGTCCAAGTGCTACCTGACCCCCAACCTCGTAACCCGCAGTACTTATCGCCTTGAGAATGAAATCAAGCGCTTCTTCATTTCCACAAAAATTGGGAGCAAAGCCACCCTCATCACCAACCGTAGTAGGCATGCCAGCAGCATCAACGTGTTGGCGCAATGTATGAAAAATCTCTATACCACACCTTAGCGCTTCACAAAAAGTATCGAACCCCAAAGGAATAATCATGAACTCTTGGATATTGAGACTATTATTCGCGTGCGCACCTCCATTGACGACATTCATCATTGGCACTGGCAACTCTGCATCACCTGCTCCACCCAAATAGCGGTATAGGGGAAGTCCTACGCTCAAAGAAGCCGCTTTTGCAGTTGCAAGCGACACAGCAAGAATTGCATTAGCACCTAATCGCGATTTAGTTTCAGTGCCATCTAACGCAATTAATGTTTGATCAATTAACGATTGGTCTGTCGAATCTAAACCAATTATAGCCTCACAAATCTCGGAGTTAACACCCTCAACCGCTTTCAAAACTCCTTTACCGAAATATCGACCCTTGTCTCCATCTCTAAGTTCAACAGCCTCTCTAACTCCCGTTGAGGCTCCGGAAGGTACTGCGGCCCTACCAAAAATACCCGTATCTAAATGAACATCAACTTCGACCGTTGGATTACCACGTGAGTCGATGACCTCTCTCGCCATTACATCAATTATTGAACTCATAATAGTCTGCCAATCTTTCCTTTAAATATTTAGAAGGCTCTTATCCATTTCATCAAATGTGCTAGATTTTACAAGATCATCAATTTTCTTCAGGTGTTTGAGTAATTTTTCCATTCGATTTAATGGCCATGCATTTGGGCCGTCTGATAATGCCTTTTCTGGATTTGGATGCGTCTCCATAAAAATTCCACTGACACCCGCAGCTACAGCAGCTCGAGCAAGAACTGGGACAAATTCTCTTTGCCCACCACTTGCATGTCCCTTCGCACCCGGCAATTGAACTGAGTGAGTTGCATCAAACACAACAGGGCAATCGGTATTACGCATAATCGCTAGAGAGCGCATATCTGCGACCAAATTGTTATAACCAAAACTCGAACCACGCTCACACACAAGAATGTTGTCTTGACCACTCGCGTCCTTTGCTTTTTTGACAACTTCCTTCATCTCATTCGGAGACAAAAATTGGCCTTTTTTGATATTAACCGGCAGACCTGTTGAAGCAACCGACCGGATAAAGTCAGTTTGTCGACACAAAAATGCGGGCGTTTGCAACACATCAACGACTGCAGCCACCTTTTCGATCTCATCAATTGAATGGATATCCGTCAATACCGGTAATCCAACTTGCGATTTTACTAATGAGAGCACGTCCAAGCCACGCTCAAGCCCGATACCACGATAAGAATCATTGGATGACCGATTCGCCTTATCATAAGACGCTTTGAAGATAATTGGTATTGATAGAGCTTGGCCAATATCTTTGAGCGCCTGCGCGATATCAAGCGTCATCTTTTCGGATTCAATCACACATGGCCCTGCAATTAAAAAGAGCGGGGCATCAAGGCCTACGGAAAATCCAGCTATCTTCACAGTACCCGCCCAAAGAGTAAATTTGATAATTCAAGCATGTAAATTAATTTGGCGCTCACTTAGTCTCTACATTATTTAGAGCTGCCGCCACAAACCCATTAAACAGAGGATGCCCCCTCCTAGGAGTAGACGTGAACTCAGGATGAAATTGACAAGCTAAAAACCAGGGATGATTCTCTAATTCAACCACTTCACACAATCCTTCGTTTTCAGATGTCGCAGAAACAATCAAGCCATGCGACTGAATTTTATCGAGATATTGATTATTAACCTCATAACGATGACGGTGACGTTCGCCAACGGATGAAGCACCGTAAATCTGCTCAACTCTAGATCCCGACTTAAGCAACGCTTTCTGTTCCCCGAGCCTCATTGTTCCCCCAAGATCAGAATCAATATTTCGTTTTTCCAATTCGCCCTCAGCGGTCATCCATTCCACAATAAGACCTACAACGGGATATTTTGTTGTGCTATCAAACTCAGTACTATGTGCCCCTGTCCACCCAATAACATTTCGAGCAAACTCTATGACAGCCAACTGCATACCCAAACAAATACCCAAATAGGGAACCTTATTCTCTCGAGCATACTTGATTGCTTGAATTTTCCCCTCAACACCACGATTACCAAATCCGCCAGGAACCAAAATCGCATTCATTCCGCCCAGGAGAGCAACCCCTTGGGTTTCTATCTCTTCCGAATCAATATAAGAAATATTGATCTTTGCATCACAGTGAATACCGGCATGAATCAACGCCTCAGACAATGATTTATACGATTCAGTAAGATCAACATATTTTCCAACAAGCGCTATATTTACGTGCTTTGATGGCTGCTCAAGTCGTTTAATTAAATTATCCCACTCAATCAAATTTGCCGGAGGTGCTTTAAGTTGCAGCTTCGTTAGGACAATCTCATCCAAATTTTGTGCGTGTAGAAATGAGGGGATTTTATAAATACTGTCCACATCAACTGCTGATATAACTGCGTCTACCGACACGTTTGTAAACAGCGCAATTTTTTGTCTCTCATTTTCCGGTACTTCTCGCTCAGAACGACATAGAATAACGTCTGGCTGAATACCAATTTGGCGAAGTTCTTTAACCGAATGTTGCGTAGGTTTAGTCTTGATTTCACCCGCCGAAGAAATATAAGGCACTAGTGTCAAATGAATGAAACACGTATTCTCTCGACCAAACTCAAGGCTCATTTGCCGGACCGCTTCCAAAAAAGGTAGCGATTCAATATCACCAACCGTACCGCCAATTTCCACAAGTGCGACATCAGCACCATCAGCACCGTTTATAATTTGATTTTTAATCTCATCTGTGATGTGTGGAATAACCTGAACAGTACCCCCTAAGTAGTCCCCACGTCGCTCCTTACGAATCACGGCCTCATAAATTTGACCAGTGGTAAAGTTATTACGCTTACCCATCCGCACATCCACAAAGCGCTCGTAATGGCCTAAATCTAAATCCGTCTCGGCTCCATCGTAAGTAACATAAACCTCCCCATGCTGAAATGGACTCATAGTCCCAGGATCAACATTGATATAAGGATCAAGTTTTAGCATGGTCAAGTGAATACCACGAGATTCGAGTATTGCCGCGAGTGACGCGGATGCAATGCCTTTACCTAGAGATGATACGACACCACCAGTAACAAAAATATATTTAGTCATTTCACATACATTGTATCTAAAGGTTTCGTAAGTCAAATTGTAACATCGGCTGTAAGTACACCGCGTCAAGATTTTGATGTAAGGGGTATATAAAATATTACTAAAAAATATTGATTTACCTCTCCTTTTTATTTGACAGGTGTTTACCAAGGTACATCCAAGTATCGACAACTGTGTCTGGATTTAACGATATCGCAGTAATACCTTCCCCAACTAACCACTCCGCAAAATCCGGGTAGTCAGATGGGCCTTGGCCACAGATGCCCACGTACTTACCTTTTCTAAGACAAGAATCAATGGCCATATGAATTAATCTTTTAACCGCAGGATCTCGCTCATCAAATTGACCGGCAACGATGCCCGAGTCTCGATCTAGACCTAACGTAAGTTGCGTCATATCGTTCGAGCCAATCGAGAACCCATCAAAAAACTCTAGAAATTCTTCTGCAAGCAATGCGTTAGTAGGCAATTCGCACATCATGATGATACGCAGTCCATTCTCTCCACGCTTTAAACCATAGGAGGCAATTATATCTATGACCTGTTTAGCTTCATCAACAGTTCGGACAAAGGGAATCATCATTTCTATGTTCGTCAACCCCATAACATCTCGTACGGTTTTTAATGCCCGACATTCTAGTTCAAAGCAGTCTCGGAAGCTGTCCGATATATAACGAGAAGCCCCCCTAAATCCCAGCATAGGATTTTCCTCATTGGGCTCATAAAGTTGACCGCCTATCAGGCTAGAGTACTCGTTTGATTTAAAGTCGGATAAGCGCACGATTACGGGCTTGGGAAAGAAAGCAGCACCTAACGTCGAAATGCCCTCCTTAAGCTTCTCAACGTAAAAGCCAATAGGATTCGCATAACCTGACGATCTAAGAGATATCAGTTCCTGGATGTCCTCCGGAAGCTTGTCAAACTCAATCGCAGCCTTAGGGTGAATTCCGATCATCCGAGCAATAATGAACTCGAGTCGCGCCAGCCCAATGCCTGCGTTAGGAAGGCGCTGAAAATCAAACGCCAACTCTGGATTTCCAACGTTCAATGAAATCTTAACCGGGATCTCTGGCAATTTGTCCAATTGAATTTTTAAAATTTCAACATCTAAAATCCCTTGATAGACAAATCCGGAGTCTCCCTCGGCACAAGAAACGGTCACGTGATCACCTTCGAATAGCACTTGCGTTGCAGTTGCCGTTCCTACAACTGCAGGAATACCTAGCTCTCTCGCGATAATCGCAGCGTGACAAGTTCTGCCGCCCCGATTTGTAACGATTGCAGAAGTTTTTTTCATGACAGGCTCCCAGTCAGGATCCGTCATATCAGTAACCAACACATCACCCTCAAGCACTCGATGCATCTCACTCGCATCTTTCACAAGCCGAACAACCCCAGAGCCAATTTTAGATCCAATAGCTCGACCCTCAACCAACACCTCCCCTCGCTTATTTAACTTGAATCGCTCTTGCGTTGTAGTGTCACCCTCCTGCGCTCTTACAGTCTCTGGTCGCGCCTGAAGGATATATATCTTTCCATCTTCACCATCCTTACCCCACTCGATATCCATTGGCCGGCCATAGTGCTTCTCGATTTTGATAGCCTGTACCGCAAGCTCGTGAATCTCTTCATCGGTTATTGAAAACTTACCTGCTGCTTCTTCGGAAACAGGAATTATTCGGGTCGACTTTCCCGCGGCCTGATTCTCAGAAAATTCCATACGCAGGGCTTTACTGCCTAAATTTCTGCGTAAAATGGCAGGCATCCCACGCTCTATCCCTGGCTTATAAACATAAAACTCATCAGGATTGACCTGCCCTTGCACAACAGTCTCACCCAATCCATAAGCAGAGGTAATAAACACCACCTTATCAAAGCCCGACTCAGTATCTAGCGTAAACATAACCCCACTGGATCCGGTATCCGATCGGACCATACGCTGCACACCAGCCGACAAGGCCACATTCGAATGCTCGAAACCTTTATGCACTCGATAGGAGATCGCTCGGTCGTTATATAAGGAAGCAAACACGTGTTTAATCGCCTCAAGCACGTTATCAAGGCCACGGATATTTAAGTAGCTCTCTTGCTGACCAGCGAATGAGGCATCAGGCAAGTCTTCAGCTGTCGCTGAAGACCGTACCGCAAAAGAAACTCCACTTCCCTGCGTCGCCATTAACTCCGTATAGGCTGCATCAATCTCAGATTGGAGTCGCGGAGTCAATGGAGAGTCTACAATCCACTTTCTAATTTTTGCGCCAGCCGTTTTTAACGCACTCAAATCCTCAATATCTAAAGAGGATAGCTCAGCGTTAATCTTCTGAGTTAAGCCTGATTCATCGAGAAAATCTCTAAACGCCTTAGCGGTCGTCGCGAACCCTCCGGGAACGGAAACCCCTACACTTGCTAGTTGATTGATCATCTCGCCTAAAGAGGCATTTTTACCTCCCACCTCCTCAACATCGGTATTACGTAATGATTGAAATGGGACCACGTAGGGAGGATTATTTTTATCTGTTATGCTCATTGGACTTTAAAATTTATTGATACAGTTGAGGACGTTAGTTTACTCTAACACCGCAGTATATCGCAGCACACTAACAAGAGAAATGACTACAAAGACAAGATCTGCTTTCTACATCTCTGACCGAACCGGTATTACCGCTGAAATGTTAGGTCATAGCTTATTGACTCAATTTGAAGAAATCACTTTCAATGAGATCACGCTACCCTTTGTGGACACGCCTAACAAGGCTACTGAAGCCGTCGATCGAATCAATCAAGCCCGCCTGCCTGATGGGAGTCGCCCTCTCATATTCAGTACGCTTGTCGATATGAGTTTATCGTCCATCGTAAAAACGGCAGACGCACTCTACATCGACTGTTTTCAAGTGTTCATCGCTCCAATGGAAGCAGAGCTGAAGGTTAAATCTAACCACTCAGTTGGCCGCTCCCATAGCAATCGTGGGTCAGGGTATCTGAAAAGAATGAATGCCGTGAACTACGCTCTTGCTTCAGATGATGGACAATCTACCAAAAATCTACAAGAAGCGGATGTTATCTTGGTTGGCGTTTCCAGATGCGGTAAAACGCCAACATGCCTCTATTTAGGCATGCAATTCGGCATCAAGGCAGCTAACTTCCCCTTAATTCCAGAGGACTTTGACCGCTTTGCCCTTCCAAGTGCTCTAGATGCATTCAGGCATAAGCTGTTTGGACTCACTATTCGCCCTGATCGCTTGGTGCGCATTCGTACTGAACGTCGTCCCGACAGCGAATATGCCTCATTAAAAAACTGCGAAACTGAAGTTCGTTTATCAGAAGCATTAATGAAACAGAGCAATGTTGACTTTTTAGACACCACCTCGAGATCTATAGAGGAGTTGGCCACCGTCATCATGCAAAAAGCCAAACTCAAACGACAGGCGTTTTGACACAAGCGCTCACTTCAGACCCATAGACTTAATGGGCTCAAAACTTTTCCTGTGAAACGGTGTTACTCCAAAAGTCCTAATCGCCTCAATATGAGATCTAGTTCCGTATCCTTTATGCGTACGGAAACCCCATTGAGGATACATTTGATCTAACACCATCAAACGCTCGTCCCGCGCGACTTTAGCGATAATTGAAGCCGCAGAGATACAAGGTTCCGTTTGATCACCCTTTATAATCGTTTGCGTCGCTACGCCATATACCGTGGGAGATCTATTGCCGTCAATCAGTACGAGTTCAGGGCGAATGCTCAAACTTTCCACCGCTCGTGTCATAGCTAAAAGTGTGGCGTGCAGGATATTCAGCATATCGATCTCCTCAACTGTAGAAAAAGAGATCGACCATGCTAAGGCTTCTTGTTTAATTTGGATGGACAATTCCGATCTACGTTTAGGAGACAGCTTCTTAGAGTCTTCTAATCCTAAGATTGGCCAATCAGGATTCAGGATAACCGCGGCGGCATATACCTCCCCCGCTAAAGGTCCTCTCCCCGCCTCGTCAACACCGGAAATAATTTGATTGTCACTCAATATTTAAGAACCTCTGAATTACATCAGCACTTCGTTTGGCCGCTCCCATCCTCAAGGATGACTTGATGACTCTAAATCGCATACGCAAAGATGCGAGTTGGTCTGGATTCTGGAACATCAAAATCACTTCTTTAGCAAGTAAATCTGGCTGCGCATCCTCTTGAATTAATTCACTGACCAATGATTCGTTCGAGATAATGTTAGGAAGCGACACAAATCTTGTACTCGCACGTCGACGTATCAGCCATGCCGTCAATTTAGACACCTTATAAGTCACAACCATAGGACACTCACACAGTAGGCCTTCCAATGTGACCGTACCAGAAGCAACAATCGCAATATCTACAGCTTTCAACGCGTTATGTGTTTGGGCAACAATAAAGTCAACTGCACCATTCAAAATAACGTCCCTCCCGGATAAAATCGAGCGCGCAAAGTCATGGGCTTCCTTATCTAACAAGGGAACCACAAAGCGTATCTCAGGAAACGCATTTTGAATCAACTTGGCGGCATCTATCATTAAACTAAGATGCTGCTTTAATTCGGACTTTCTACTTCCTGGAAGAAGTGCGACTACCTTTTCGCTCAACGAAAACCCGAACTCACTTCGATACTTTGACCGATCAACCTCAGGCTCAATCTCATCTGCAAGAGGATGGCCCACATAAGATACTGGGATACCCTCTTGCTCATAAATTTTTTCTTCAAATGGAAATAAAACCAACATATGGTCAACAGATTGACGGATTTTATGGATCCGCTCATATCGCCACGCCCAGATTGAGGGACTAACGAGATGGATCACTGGAATGCCACTATTCCGAATAGTTCGCTCAAGTGAAAGGTTAAAGTCAGGAGCATCGACACCAATAACTAAGTCAGGTTTATAGGCAACAATTTTTTTTGCGAGTGATGATCGGATTCTGAGCAAGCGAGGAAGCTTCAGAAGCACTTCGACATACCCCATAACTGAGAGCTCACTCATTGGGTACCACGCACTGAATCCTTGAATGGCCATCAGGGGCCCACCTATGCCAACGGATTCCAAACTCAAGAACCTTAGGTTGAGTTCTTTTAATAATGCCGACCCAAGCATATCACCCGATACCTCACCAACCACGATTACGACACGCAGAGTACGAGACGAACCCAACATTACCGAATAACACTTCTGCTTAAATTCGAGGATAGAAAATCCGATAATATCGTCAGCTCTGGTGCATCTTTTACCATATGACTGATCTCTTCTTTAGCTTCCTCTAAAGAAAGCGACGATCGGTACAAGACTTTATACGCCTCCCGTATCGTTCGTATCGACTCTCGACTAAAACCTCTTCTTTTAAGCCCCTCTGCATTGATACCGTGAGGCTTAGCCGCATTACCATTACACGTTACGTAAGGAGGCACATCAGAAAGCACGACTGAGCCAAGCCCCGTCAATGCGTGAGCACCCACGCGACAAAACTGATGAATACACGTAAAGCCACCAAGCATGGCAAAGTCTCCAATTTCGACATGCCCTGATAATTGCGTGCAGTTAGCCAAGATAACATCATCACCTACAATGCAATCATGGGCAACATGAACATAGGCCATGATCCAATTACGGCTACCAATAACAGTCTTCCCCTTATCCTGCACAGTACCCGTATTGAACGTACAAAACTCTCTGATGACATTCCCATCACCAATTTCTAGTGCCGTTTCCTCACCTGCATATTTTTTGTCTTGTGGTTGCTCCCCTAAAGAGACATGATGAAAAATATGATTTTTTGCACCAATCGAGGTCTTGCCAGTTATAACGGTATGAGAGCCGATACGTGTTCCCGAACCTATCGAGACACTTTTACCGATAATCGAGTACGCCCCAATTTCAACATCAGCAGAAATTTGGGCACCAAGATCAATGACCGCTGTCTGGTGAATCATACTTCCCTATGCGTACACATAAGGACAGCCTCAGAAGCAAGCTTCCCATCAACTTCAGCTCTAACCGAAAACTTCCAAATACCTTTCAAATTACGAACAATCTCTGCTTTGATGACCAACTGATCTCCAGGCACCACAGGCTTCTTGAAACGCGCTTTGTCTATTCCAACTAAATAAACAACATGGTTTTCAGGTTTCGTCGTGCCCGACGATCTAAATGCCAGTAGAGCAGTCGTTTGCGCCATAGCTTCGATAATCAGCACGCCGGGCATAACGAGATGCCCCGGAAAATGTCCTTGAAAAAACGGCTCATTATTCGTGATATTTTTAATTGCCACCAAGCTTTGATGAGGCTCAAAAGAAATTACTCGGTCAATCAGCAAGAAGGGGTACCTATGAGGCAACACCTTCATAATTTCATTAATATCCATAAATTTTTCCAATCTAATAAGCAATACTCTTAACGCATTATTGACTATCGCCGTCGCTTGAAGGTCTTGACAAAAGAACCTCTAATTCCTTAATTCGTGATTTAAGTTCAGATAAATGTCGAATATTAGCCGCATTTTTCTTCCATACCCCATGTTCGCTCAATGGGTAGACACTGGTATATCTCCCCGGTTTCAATATGCTCTTTGATACGAGTGAGCCACCAGATATATCCACATTATCACAGACACTCAAATGGCCGGAAACCATCGCAGCACCACCAATCCGGCAATTGTTTCCAATCTCAACACTGCCTGCAATCCCAACACATCCGGAAATAATGGTGTTGTCGCCAATACAACAGTTGTGTCCAATTTGAACTTGGTTGTCGATTTTGACTCCTTTACCAATCACGGTGTCATCAATTGCTCCTCGGTCAATAGTCGTATTACATCCAATTTCACAATGGTCTTTAATTACCACACGTCCAATCTGAGGAACCTTGATCCATTGGGCGTTATCGTGAACATAACCAAATCCGTCGCCGCCAATGACCGCCCCGCTGTGAATCACGCAGTTGTCACCAATCTCACACCCGTCAAGTACTATTGCCCCAGGGTGTAATATGGAATTTAAGCCAATTTTCGCTCCTTTACCAACATAAGCGCGTGCCCCTAGAACAACAGCTTCAGCAATCTCTGCCCCATCCTCAACAATCGCATGGGAGCCCACTGCAACGTTGTCCCCTAAAATAGCAGTATCAGCAATACTCGCTGTTACACTCACACCTCTTGCAAGATTAGAGATCGAAAATAACAAGTTCAATGTTTGGGAGAAATATAGATGGGGCTTTTCGACGATTATTTTAGTAATCGCCGTCCCGAATCTGTCGGCATTCTCAGCGGCAACGACTACCACTGAGGCTTCACTTCGAGGAATATATGAGGCTAATTTAGCATCAGAAAAAAAAGTTAGCTGCCCACTGCGTGCATTTTTAATGGATCCGATCCCGGTCACGGAAATAGTTGGATCGCCAACAACATCCCCACCCAACTGATCTATTATTTGCCGAACTGTCAGGGCCTTTAGCACTCTTTGATCTTTCTAATTTTGTATGCGTTAGTCGTCCGCAAGAGCCTCTATCACTTTATCTGTAATATCCACGCGGCTACTTCGATACACTGCCTCCTGCAATATCAAATCGTATTTTTCTTGTTTTGCGATCTTATCGATTTCTTCATTCGCGATACGCAAAATAACTCTCAGCTCTTCTTGTTTCCTAAGATTGAGCTCTTCCCTATATTCTCGTTGCAGCCTTTGTATCTCTCGTGACAGTCGAGAAAGCTCAGACTCAAGTTTTCTTTTTTCAGATTCAGCCATGATTAATCCGTCTTTCTCGAGCTTAACCTTTAACTCGTTCGCTTGGGCACCAACCACTTTTATTTCTTTATCACGAGAAGCGAATTCTTCCTGAAGCTTCTTATTGGAACGCAGCGCTGGTGCCGCCTCCTTAAAAACGCGTTCCGTATTAACAAAACCAATCTTTATATCTTGTGCAGCAACATTGGCAGCTAAACCAACCGAAACCATCAGAATCAAACCTTTAAAGTACACTGATACTTTTCTCACACAAAACTCCTCAAGTCTGTCAAATCAAAAACCTGTACCCAGAGTGAATTGAAATACATCTTTTTTATCAGTAACCTCGGCATTCAGTGCTTTCGCAATACTGAACCTCATCGGACCAACAGGAGAATACCAATTAAATCCTAGACCGGCAGAATACCTCATCTCATCCAACCCATCTTCAAAATGATTAGTAACCGAACCAGCATCTACAAAAAAAGTAAATCTCTGAGATTTATCCATATTGACCCCTGGAAATGGGAATATTACCTCTACCTGCGATAGAATTCGGCGCTTCCCACCTAATGCCTGACCAAGAGAATTAAGAGGTCCCATGGAACTAGACTGATACCCTCTGACTGAACTCGGACCTCCCGCATAAAGGTTTTTATAAAAAGGAAGTTGTTTTGAATCGTAGTCTTCAGCATACGCTACCGAACCGCCTAATCTCAGAGTCATGTCATTCGTTAGTGGCCGATACCACTCAGCATTGTACATAAGTGAATAATAATACAGATCTCCCGCAGGACTGGCTAACTCCGACCCAAATCGCTGCATCAGACCGTCTGTTGGATAGATTGCGCTGTCTCTCTTGTCACGACTCCAACCTATCGTAAAGGGAATGACCGTATTCTCGGTGCCATTAAGATTGACAAACTCTTGATATGTGGCTGTCGGATTTGCTCCTAAAGTAATTTGAGTTTGCTCTGCCCCAATGCCATAATAAATTTTGTCGTATTCTGTGAGCGGCACCCCAACGGTAACGGATCCATTGAGTGTTGATGTAGAAAAAGCAGACACCACTAAGCTGCTAACGTCGGTAGTTCTTTTCCCTGCCTTATAAGTGCGACTAACCCCGTCGTCTGTAGCATAGGGATTCGTATAGTCAATCTCATAAGTCTCATTAATCTTGCCTGAAGAAACGGTAAGACCCAGTGAGTTACCGGTCCCAAAAAAATTATTTTGAGACAATGCAAATTGCAGCAATAACTGCTCAGTGCTCGAAAAACCCACACCTAATGTCAAGTTACCCGTCAAACGCTCGACAACCTTCACTTCAAGATCAACCTGATCTGTAGCTCCCGGCACGGAATTTGTATTTATAATTACCTCAGAGAAAAAACCTAAAAGATTCAATCGCTGTTTTGAACGGTTGATATCTTTTATCGAATACCAAGCCCCTTCCATCTGTCTTAATTCACGGCGGATGACCTCGTCCCTTGTCTCAATATTTCCATTAATGTCTATCCGACGCACATATACCCGTTGCCCAGCATTGACGTAGAGGGTAAATCCGATTTTGGCTCCCTCAACGTCCTTTTCTGGCACAGCATTTACACTTGCGTTTGCGTAACCATACTCACCCAAACGATTTATTATTTTTTGGGATAGATCAGTCAGCCTTTTCCGCGAGAATACTTCCCCTGGGATTATATCGACCAATTGAAGCAAATCTTCAATACTAACAACCGAATCACCCGCCATAGATATGGAATCAAAAATAAATTTTTCACCTTCCGAAAAAGACATCGTTATAAATACGCGCTCTCGATCTGAAGATAACTGAACTTGGGTGGACTCGATTTGAAAGTCTGCGTAGCCATTATCAAGATAAAGCGACCGTATTGCCTCCTGATCCCCTTCGAGTTTTTGCTTAGAATATTCAAAAGCCCCCTTAAACACATTAATCCTAGCAGGAGATTTAAGGCTCATTTTCTTACCGAGCTCGTCATCTGTATAAAATGCATTCCCAACAAAATTTATTTTTTCAATGAGCGCTTTGGGACCTTCAAACACATCAAAATTAACCGCGACTCGATTCCTCTCAAGAGGCGTTGTCGTCGTTATAATTTCGACACCATACTTGCCCTTTGACATATAGAGATTCTTTAATTCCTGTTCGACGAGATCGAGTATTGCGCCGTCGAGTATGACAGACTCACGTAAACCCATTTGGCTTAACGCCTCAATGATTTTTTCTTCGGTGAGGAGTTTCGATCCCGAAACGGATATTTTATAAACAGCCGGCCGTTCGACAAGTTTCACAACAAGCACATTTCCTTCAGTAAAAACCTGAACATCATCAAAAAATCCCAACTTAAACAACGAACGAATAATTTGACCCGCTATTTCTGGCTCCATATTATCTCCAACTTGAACGGAAAGATTAGAAAATATTAAGCCAGCATCAGTCCTTTGAATTCCCTCGACCCTGATATCTTCAATAACAAACGTATCGAAGGCACTTGAGGCAAAGCTTAGGCTCATGAAAAATATCAGCACGACAACTTTATATAGGTTATTCATGCGCAACCACCTTCTCTAATCCCCGAAGTTCCGTAAAACATCATTAGCAATGACGAAAACCATTAGGCCAGTTAAAAATACCACTCCGATATGCTGAGCCTTAACTATAACTGTTTCTGGCAATTTTTTACCTAAAAATAACTCGTATAGATGAAAAACCAAGTGCCCGCCATCTAACGGGGGTAACGGGAACAAATTAATCAAACCTAAACTGACACTAAGTACAGCAAGGAAAGATAAAAAAGCTGCCAAGCCCAGTTCAGCCGTTTCACCTGCTTGATCAGCAATCACAAGTGGTCCAGCCAAATTGTTTAATCCAACATCACCAATAATGAGCCCTAAAATCATTCGTGACGTGAATCCAATTAAATCTGATGTCCTCTGCAAGGACTTCATGATCGAACCAAGAATGGTTATGCCATCTCGATTAATTAAAGCTTCTTGCATAATACCATCCGGATCAGGAGCTACTCCAATTCGACCCTCAGAATTCTCGTTTAAGCCTACTAAAAGAGAGATATTAACTACCTGGCCATCTCGCTCCACATCAACACTAATAGTCTGCCCCGGCTTCGATTTAATTAATTGGACAAAATCATCCCATATTCTTATCGGTGTCTTATCGGCTCTCATAATTCGATCGCCAACAACCAAGTCGGATTCGAATGCAGTACCCGTACGTTCAATCCTCCCTACTATGGGTGCCAAATCAATCCTCGGCATCGAAATGCCGATGACATCCCAATTGAGTGGCAAGCCTTGTTCCAAAAAATCAAGATTAATCGTTTGTGGAGTATTTGACCCATCTCGAAGCACGGTCAGACTAAAACGACCGCTATTAAAACGAGTCATCTCCCAACGTAAATCAGACCAACTACCCACGCTTCGACCATTGATTTGCAATACGGTCTCACCGCCTCTCAACCCAGAAGCAAAGAGCTCGGACTGAACACGCGGCTCACCTAAAACAGGTTTTAGTGCTGTGCTGCTGAAACTGAACACAATGGCGAATAAAACAAAGGTGAGCACGAAGTTGGCCAATGGGCCGGCCAAAACGATCAGACTTTTTTGCCAGGCTGGCTTTGAACTAAAAACGCCATGACGATTTTCTGGCACTACGTCATCGACATGATCCAGCATTTTTACGTACCCACCGAGCGGAATCATTCCAATTGAAAATTTAGTTCGATTCACACCACCACGTGTCGCCAATATAGATCGGCCAAACCCAATAGAAAACGTAAGCACTGTAACTCTAAATAATCTAGCGACAGAGAAATGGCCAAGCTCGTGAAAACCCACTAATACGGTAATCGCAATTAAGAACGAAAACAGAGTAAAAGCAGCACTCATTGGTTACCTGACTATCTCAGTATCTACGCACTTAAATTTGCTAACGCCATCTAAAGCAAATTCCCTGGCAGCAGCATTAACGCTAAAGACTTCTTCAATAGAGTTAGGGTTTGACGCACTAAAATCACTCATCATCGACCCGATGAGGATAGAAATATCAGAAAATCGAATTTTATTTTCCAGAAATGCCTCCACAACAACCTCATTAATTGCGTTGAGACCAACAACCGCCGCGCGTCCCTTACCCAAACTTTCATAAGCTAACGATAAACAAGGAAACCGCTCAAAATCTGGAGCGTGAAATTGAAGTGTGGATATATCTTCCAATCTCAGTGGTTTAGCATTAAGGGGGGCTCGATGAGGAAAATTTAAGGCATGACTAATTGGAACCCGCATATCGGGATAGGCCAACTGAGCTAGCGTTGATCCATCGATATACTGTACCATTGAATGAACAATACTCTGCGGATGAACAACCACCTCGATTGTGTCAAGTGGGGCGGCAAACAAATAGTGCGCCTCAATAACTTCGAGTCCTTTGTTCATCATGGTGGCCGAATCAATCGAAATTTTTCTACCCATCTGCCACTTTGGATGCTTAATCGCCTGAGACACGGAAACATTCTTGAGCTCATTGATAGGGGTGTTTAAAAATGGGCCTCCAGAGGCCGTTAATAGAATTTTTGATATACCCTGGTCGGAGAGATATGGTGGCGCGCACTGCGATAGACACTGAAATATTGCATTATGTTCACTGTCAATCGGAAGAATAGCCGCATGGTTTTGCTTTGCAACGTCAACTAAAAAATCCCCTGCCATGACCAAAGGTTCTTTATTCGCGACCAATACGGTTTTGCCTCGACAAAGCGCCTGATAAATAGACCCAAGTCCCGCAGCTCCCACAATACCCGCGACAACAATGTCAACATCATTATGAGAAACAATCTCACTGAGACTATCAGGGCCACTCATGACCACTGCATCAAGACAATCTGCTTTCACTCTAACAGATAAGGCTTGATACAAATCCGGATTTGTAATAACGAGATACTTAGGGCGAAATACACGACACTGCTCAATCAAAAGATCTATGTTTGAATGCGCAGTCAATGCAAACACCTGAAACCGATCGGACTGTTGCGTAATAACAGAGAGCGTACTTAGACCAATACTACCTGTGGATCCGAGTAAGCAGACAAACTTTTTATCTAAATTCATACTCATCAATAAAATAATTGTCCGACTAAAAAAGCAAAAGGCAAGAGAGCGGTCATACTATCGATTCGATCAAGTATGCCGCCATGTCCAGGTAAGATTCCCCCGCTATCTTTGACGTCTGTGACTCGCTTCAAGTAAGACTCAAAAAGATCACCGCCAACACAGATCGCTGCGAACGATAGGACGAGCACAAGCAAGAGACCCCAGTTTAATTTTAAAAAAAAGTCTGCATAGAAGAAACGTAAAGCCAAAGCATATACGGTAAGCAGAAACAGCCCACCTAGCACACCCTCAATGGTTTTCCCAGGGCTAATCGATGGTAGCAGTTTAGTCTTTCCTAAACTTTTCCCAAAAACATAACCACCAATATCAACGAGCCAGATACCAGACAACAGGAAGATTAACCCATAAGGCCACGGATGCAAGCCAACAAGGACATACCAAACTGGAACAATGACAAGGACACCCATTAAGGCATTGAGGACGTAAAGCCTCGACATAAGCCGATATCTGATTAAAACTGGAACAAGGAACATCCAAAAAAGAACTGCGCCCCAACAGATAAGTGTTGCAACTGAATTCAATACAACTACAAAATTAGTAATAAAAAGAAAAGGGATTGTGCAGACGGAAATGCATAGTAGGATAAAACCTATGCTGTAATGTCGATTCCAATTAAAGAGTCTCGAGTATTCAAAAGCGGTAAGGGCAAGGGGAATTAACAATATTAACCCCCACAGCCACTGGTGAAAACTGAAGATCATCAGCACTAGAACGCTGATCAGAATGACTGATGTGACTACTCTTGAGACAAAACCCGAGTATCTCGTCATAAATCTCCCTCAGTTTTAGATGAGACTCCAGTCTCAAATCCAGCTCTGCCAAATCGACGTTCCCGTCCAGAATAATAACGGATCGCCTTCTTAAACTCCTCTGTATCGAAATCCGGCCAGAGCACGTCAGTAAAATAGAGTTCGGTATAGGCCAAGTCCCAAATCAAAAAATTACTGATACGTACTTCGCCCCCTGTGCGAATGAGCAGATCAGGCTCAGGAGCAAAGTTTAACTGCATATACCGCGATAACACTTCTTCTGAAATACCTCCATCAACACCCTCTTCAATAGCCTTCCTAATCGCGGTTAAAATATCCCAACGCCCACCATAATTAGCTGCTATCGTGAGCGTCAGGCCAGAATTCGCCTCCGTTAATTTTTCAGACGCTGAGAACATATCTTGTAACTGCAGTGAAAACTTGCTTCGATCACCGATCACCTTAAAGCGAACATTATTTTCGTGAAGCTCAGCCACTTCTTCTTCCAAAGTATTTTGAAAAAGAGAGATCAAAAACGAAACCTCATTTGCCGGGCGCCTCCAGTTCTCACTAGAAAAAGCAAACAAGGTTAGAAATGGAATATTATTTTGGTGACAAAACTCTACCGATGACCGAACCGATTTTAGACCACTTCGATGACCCATTGCGCGAGGTAAAAATCTATTTTTTGCCCACCTGCCATTGCCATCCATAATGATAGCCACATGATTAGGTGTGAGCGCGCTATCAGGTATCTGTTGAGTTGTTGAGTTTTTCACTGCAGCTATACATCAAGCAAATCTTTTTCCTTATTCCCGAGCGCTAAGTCAACTTCAGCGATGTGCTTATTTGTAATTTTCTGAACCTCATCTTGAGATCGACGTTCGTCGTCCTCCGAGATTGATTTAACTTTCAATAAATTTTTAAGTTGTTCATTAGAATCGCGCCTGATGTTACGAATAGCCACCTTTGCTGCCTCCGCTTCTTTTCGAACCACCTTGACTAAATCTTTCCTTCTCTCTTCAGTCAAAGCAGGCATCGGAACACGAATTTGTTCTCCGAGTGACGCGGGATTTAGACCGAGATCAGATTCTCGAATAACCTTTTCCACAGCAGCTGTCATTGTCTTTTCCCAGGGAACTACTGATAATGTTCTAGAATCGATTGCAGTCACATTCGCAACCTGTGTCAGCGGTGTCATTGATCCGTAATAATCAACTTGGATATGTTCCAAAATTGAAGGGTGCGCACGCCCCGTCCGGATCTTCTGCAGATCTAATTTCAACACGTCTAAAGATTTTTCCATTCTCCCCATCGCCTCAGTCAAAACAATCGCAACATCTGACATTACGTTCCCCTTAATTCATCAATTGTGGACGAGCGTACCCTCTTTGCCACCCATCACAGCATTCTTTAAAGCCCCTGACTTCAAAATACTAAAAACACATAGAGGTAACTTTTGATCGCGACACAGAGTGAGGGCCGTAGCATCCATCACTTTCAATTTCTTCTCAATTGCTTCGTCGAAATGAATATCTTCATACCTAGTAGCATTGGCATTCTTCAGGGGGTCATCTGAATACACGCCATCTACTTTTGTAGCTTTAAACACAATATCCACATTCATTTCCATACCCCTAAGTGCCGCTGCCGTATCCGTCGTAAAATATGGATTCCCAGTACCCGCAGCAAATATCACAATTTGCCCTTGCTCCAGATAGCGTATCGATTTTCCTCTTACATAAGGCTCCGCAACTTGCTCTATGTTTAGCGCTGAGACGACGCGACTTTTCGTATTCAACCTTCTGAATGCATCCTGCAAGGCAAGCGCGTTCATCACTGTTGCCAGCATGCCCATATAATCTGCAGTCGCACGATCCATACCTGATGCTGCTGGCGCGACCCCACGAAAAATATTTCCGCCACCAATCACAATAGCCATTTGGACACCAAGCTTGGATACATCGACCAATTCAGAAACGATGCGGTCTATTGTGATGCGATTGACTCCGTAGGAATCCTCGCCCATAAGGGCCTCTCCAGAGAGCTTAACAAGAATTCGCTTGAACTTAAGATCCATAGAGGGTTTCATCGGCCTCGTTATGATTGATTTGCCATCTGCGCAGCCACCTCGGCTGCAAAGTCATCAACCTTCTTCTCAATACCCTCACCCACTACAAACAAAGCAAATGAATCAACGCTAGATTGCGTCTCATTCAGCAATTTTTCGACTGACTTCTTATCATCCTTCACAAATATTTGCCCATAGAGGGTGACCTCTGATAAGTACTTTTGAACGCTTCCTTCAACGATTCTATCGATAATATTCTCGGGTTTCCCAGACTCCATCGCTCTTGCTTTCGCAATCTCTCGCTCTCGATCCAACAAACTAGCAGCCACATCTTTAGACCAGAGAGCAACTGGTTTTGCTGCAGCTATGTGCATCGCTAAATCCTTACCCAACTCTGTCGAACCATTAACGACATCCACTAAGACACCAATTCTATTGCCATGTAAGTACGATGCAAGCGATCCTTTAGCGTCAAACTTTCTCGCTCTTCTCAGCGAAATATTTTCACCCAGCTTCATAATCAAAGCCTGCCGAACTTCCTCAACAGTTTCACCTTGAGAAAGTTTCTGCTGAGAGATTGAAGTAATGTCGGTTTCACCGGTCGCATTCACGACCTCGGCAAGACTATTGATGAAATTAAGGAAACTCGCATCTCTCCCAACAAAGTCAGTCTCGCAATTCACCTCGACTATCGCTCCTTGCTTAGCGTCAGCACTAATTGAAATAGCAATGGCGCCCTCAGCTGCGATTCGACTAGATACCTTACTAGCTCTAGAGCCACTTTTAATGCGCATTAAATCTTCAGCCTTAGCTAAGTCACCATCCGTCTCTGTGAGTGCTTTTTTGCACTCCATCATACCGAGGCCAGTCCTTTCTCTAAGTTCTTTTACTAATCTCGCAGTAATCTGTGTCATCGTGTTAGCTCCTTCATACGTTTTTCATGCATCCAATTACAAGATTTCATTAATTAAGAGTCACATTGACTAAAAATGCCGAAAAAAAATAAAAATATAGGGGCTGATGCCCCTAATCTTTATCCTTAAAGGATATTAATCCTCCTGTTTGGGTACAAACCCTTCAGTCTCCACAACTTGCTCAGCAGCAATCGCAGCAATAGATTGATCCCGACCCGCCAAAATCGCGTCGGCAATACCCCTTGCATACAATTGAATCGCCTTATTCGCGTCATCGTTTCCGGGAATAATGTAATCAATGCCCAAAGGCGAATGATTCGTATCGACAACGCCAATAATCGGTATGCCGAGCTTATTGGCTTCCTCGACTGCAATCTTTTGATAACCAACATCTACGATAAACAAGGCATCCGGCAAAGACGGCATATCCTTGATACCACCCAGGCTTTTGTCTAACTTTTCGATTTCGCGTTGGTAAAATAGACTTTCTTTCTTGGACATACGCTCATCACCACCGTCCGCCATTAGGGCTTCCATGTCTTTTAAACGCTTTGTAGACTGCTTCACCGTTTTGTAGTTAGTCAACATGCCACCCAACCAGCGATAATTTACAAAAGGAGCACCCGCTCGAAGGGCTTCTTCTTTAATGATATCGCGCGCTTGACGCTTCGTCCCAACAAAGAGGATTTTTCCCTTATTAGCAGACAATTGCTTTGCGTAATTAGCCGCTTCACGGAACATCGCTAAGGTTTTTTCTAAATTGACAATATGAATTTTATTTCTATGGCCGAAAATGAATGGGGCCATTTTGGGGTTCCAAAATTTGGTTTGATGACCAAAATGAACTCCCGCGTCCAACATTTCACGCATTGTGACTGACATTTCTACTCCTGTTTGGGTTATGCCTCCATTCGACGGAACTCTTCAACAGAGCACCCCAACAAATCGAATGTGCGAATTTCATCCAGAGCCTCACGGACTTTGAATGATAAACCAAATTATATATGAAAACCTCCAGAAAATCACGAATATAGAGGCTTTTTGGGCCTTTGGATGCTTAAACTCAAGACTCCATTTTGGTGGCCGCATACAAACATATACCCACAGATACAGCGACATTAAGACTCTCGATAACGCCCGTTATTGGAATAGATACCAAATGATCACACGTTTCCTTTGTAAGCCTCCTAGCCCCAGACCCCTCCGCTCCAAAGACAAGAACAGTTCGATTAGGAAAGCTGAAATCCCTAATCGACTCCTCAGCCTCGCCATCGGTGCCCACAATCCAAAAATCCGATTCTTTCAGTGAACGCAGAGTTCTAGCTAAGTTCGTCACACTGATTAACGGGATTATTCCCGCCGCACCACTGGCTACTTTTTCGACAACATCTGTGATTCCAACTGAGCGATCTTTAGGCACAATGATCGCAGCTACACCAAAAGCACATGCTGACCGCATGATGGCACCCAAATTCCTAGGGTCAGTAACCCCATCGAGCACCACGAAAAGCTGAGACTCCGATACCGGAGCAATGACATCCTCAAGACTCAAGACGGCTTGATCAACAGTAACCGAAGCCACTACACCCTGATGCGCCACACCAGGCAACATATTATTTAGGCGGTCTCCCTCACAGCGTGAAGTTTTCACATTTGCCTCATTCAGCCGCTCCTCTAATTTACGAATTCGGGCATCTCTTCTCTTACGATCAAGAAAGACTTCGCTGATTGTGGCAGGACTATGCCTCAACCGCGCGAATACCGCATGAAAACCAAAAATATAAGAATCTCCCTTAACGGACATGACGCCTACTCTTACCTCGATGAGCGCGTTTCAAAGTAACTCGCCCAGTCTCAACATTAGCCTCACTGATATAAACTGGGACACTGTCACCAAGTCGATAGGTCGCCCCTGTCTCACTGCCTGTAAATGATACAGATCCATCATCTAAGTAAAAAAATTCGTTACCCAGCTCTGAAACATGTAGTAATCCCTCCAAACAAAGGTCGTCCAAGAAAATGAAACAACCAAATGACGCAACGCTGACCACGCGACCAGCGTATTCTTCTCCGATATACCTACCCGCAACAGCTGCATTTAACCAACCATGTGTCCAGCGAACAGCCTCTTCCACCTTGCGTTCGTTCGAAGAACAATGTTCCCCTAATTCTTCTAAATCTGTGACCTTGTTGTAAGGATGTCCCAATTGGATTTTAATCGCACGATGCACCATTAAATCAGGATATCTTCTAATGGGAGAGGTGAAATGAGTATAGCTTTGATAAGCCAAGCCAAAGTGACCCGTAGGCGTAGGCGTATAACGTGCCTGATTCATCGTTCGTAGCACCGCAGTTTGGATAGACTCCGCCGCCGGATGATCACGGCTCGCTTCCAAAATACTCAAGAAGTCAGACGGTGTAGGACGGGACGAAATTTTCAACTCAAAATTAAGGCCCACTAAAAACTCCTCTAATTTGGCTATTTTGGCTAAATCTGGTTCCGGATGGGCTCGATATAAAAAAGGCTCATTATTGGTTTTGAGAAACTCAGCTGCTGCAACATTGGCGCAAAGCATCGCTTCTTCGATCATCCTGCTCGAAAAGAATCGCTCTTGCGCCTTTATCAAAGACACTTGACCTAGCTCATTAAACACAAACCTTGATTCGCGAGCATTAATTTCAAGCGCGCCTCTACCATGCCGATTTAAAAGAAGAGCCTGCGTGAGCACTTTGAGATTGATCAAACTATCAAATGTGCCTGACGGCAACTTATCTTCAGCACCAGATCGAGCCTCATCCAATAGCACATCAACTTCGCTATAAGTCAGCCTTTTTTTCGAGCGAATAACCCCGAGTATAAATTGAGATTCGATTACTCTTGCCTCACTATCCAGTTCAATCTTAACAACAACGACAAGTCGGTCTTGATTCGGCTTGAGAGAACAAATCCCGGACGACAATTCTTCAGGGAGCATGGGGCAGACCAATCTTGGAAAATAAACACTCGTACTTCTTTTACTGGCATCCTGATCAATCAAACTACGTTGCTTGACATAATGAGAAACATCCGCGATCGCAACATACAATGTGTACCCCGTTTCACAACGCTCCACATAAACCGCATCGTCAAAATCTTTGGCATCTGGTCCATCAATCGTAACAAAGGGAAAACCCCTTAAATCAACTCGGCTGGATAAACTTGCTTCATCAACTATTTCTGGAACACAAGTAACTTCAAAATCGAGCGATTCGTCCTGCACACCAGGAATGCCAAATTTATGTAACGCTATAGAAACCTCAATACCTGGATCATTAATTTTACCTAGACTCTGGATCATAGACGCTGACCAAGCCTCTGATTGAATATCGAAGCGTCCCAATTCTGCCAAGATCACATCCCCAGGGGAGACTGTGGATAACACTTCTCCGGCAAAACGAACCTGATCTTTTATTTCGTCGGCCAACACACGGGTTATCAATGTGTTTTTAAGCTCCTCAACAATCAGTATGACGCGGCGTGACCCTTGTTGCGTCAGCACTAAAGGAACCGCGAAGGGAGCACGATCAATACTAGAGTTCAGTATTCTTAGCGCAACCATTCGGTCACCATTCAATATGCCGCGAGCGTCAGATGGCCTGATATACCAATCCGCACCGCCATCATGCACAAAGAACCCAAAGCCATCTCGGTGTAACTCAACCGAACCCGAAGCCACATGAAATAAAGGCCCTTCCAGAACCTCAGCATCACTCTTAATCATTAGAAATCCAAGACGTTCTAATTCGCCAATTTTTTGCTGAATAATCGTTTTCTTATAACCGGCTGACAGACATTGCTCATAAATGTCACTGACAGATAAATCGCCCTCAGGACTGACCAGAGCGCATAAAATTTGCCGCTGAAGCGAGTCTGGGAAAAATTCTTCTTTGCGAGACAGCTTGCGCGAGAATTCCCGACCACGCTTCCTCACTTTTCCAGAACTATGCTGAGCAGAGGTCTCTAAACTTGCTCGTTTTCTTTTTACCAAAGTTTTACCTCGGCATAATTAAATAAATTGACAGGCTAATGACAGGTAGCTAGAGTCACGCCTCTTAGCCCGGATGGCGGAATTGGTAGACGCGTCAGGTTCAGGTCCTGGTAGTGGAAACACTGTGGAGGTTCGAGTCCTCTTTCGGGCACCAAAAGATGCAACTTTAGTTGACAGATATCAACTATCCTTTAAATGAAAAACGCTTGATTCAAAATCATAGTTTCTTCCCGATCAGGACCAGTCGATACAATATCAATCGGCACCCCAACAATACTCTCTATTCGTTTGAGATAATCCCTAGCATTCTTAGGCAATTTTTCCCAAGAGACTATGCCCGCTGTTGATTGTTTCCATCCCTTCACTTCCTCATAAACGGGGATGCACTTAGATAACGCATCAGCGCCAGACGGTGACAATTCAACAACTCCGTCGTCAGTTTGGTATCCCGTACAAATTTTTATCACGTCTAAGCCATCTAGAACATCAAGCTTCGTGATACATAATCCACTGAGACCATTGATTTGAGCGGATCGCTTCATGACCACTGCATCAAACCATCCACACCTTCTCGGCCGACCAGTCGTTGCTCCAAATTCTGCTCCTACCTCACCGATATAAGCACCAATCTCGTCCCGCAACTCTGTTGGAAACGGTCCACTGCCAACACGTGTAGTATAGGCTTTTGTAATTCCGAGTATATAGTTAAGAGCTCTCGGGCCCACTCCTGAGCCAAGTGATGCCGCCCCAGCAATACAATTACTGGAGGTAACAAAAGGGTATGTACCATGATCGATATCGAGGAGTGCGCCCTGAGCACCTTCAAACAAGTAATTATTTCCGAGCTCCAACCCCTCGTTCAGTAATTTGGAAACATCTCCTACCAGTGGCTTAAGAACAAGAGCCGCTGCCACCAAATCGTCCAACACTTGTGACAACTCTAACGTCACCACTCCATAGCGCTTCTCAAGCAGAAAATTATGATATTCCAATAAAGATGCGAGCTTTTGACTTAAGATCTGCTCGTCGAATAAATCATGTATGCGAAGACCTCGACGCGCGACCTTGTCTTCATATGCAGGTCCAATACCTCGACCTGTGGTACCAATTTTACCGTCACCTTTACTAAGCTCCCGCGCCTTATCAATCGCTATATGCGAGGGCAAAATTATTGGGCATGATTCGCTTAAGACAATACGGCCATCAATATCGACACCCGCAGATTTCAGCATGTTCATTTCTTCAATAAGAGCCTCTGGAGAGACGACCACTCCATTACCAATAAAACATTGAATACCAGGCCTAAGAATCCCTGATGGGATGAGATGAAGAACTGTTTTTTGACCTTCAATGACTAGTGTATGACCGGCATTATGTCCACCCTGGAAACGAACCACACCAGCCACTTGGTCGGTGAGTAAATCAACGATCTTACCTTTGCCTTCGTCACCCCACTGCGTCCCAACAACAACAACGTTCTTTGCCATGTATACCTTAAAAAATTTTAGTTAAAGATTCATACTTTAGTTTTTGTTGTCAATTGCTACGAGTGACCAACCACGTCCATCTTTCACTAAAGTGTGAGTGTATCCTTTAGCGCTTAAGTCCATAGATTGGCCCAAAAGGTCCTCTACAACAATATCTCCATCTCTGCGTAATTCTGTAATCTGTGTTTTGAGTTCAGGCTCATTTTGCACGCAAGGCGCCCATACTTTTCTCTGCGAACCTACTCGCAGAAATTCGCTCGCATACACGGAAAGTCTACGTAAATCAATAGTAAATCCGGTAGCTGGTCGCGACCTACCGAAGGCTTCACCCACGTGATCATACCGCCCACCTCGGGCAATTGGGGTCGGGTCACCCTCAACATACACAGCCACAACCAATCCGCTGTGATATTGGAATCCACGTAGCTCGGCAAGATCAAAGGCAACGTGATCAACATCATCTTTAATAGCCTGATAAACGCTCTCTAACTGATCAATACCTCGACTCGCACCAGGTACGTTCACAAGTACAGTACGAGCCTCGTCAAGAACTGAAAAATCCCCATAGAGCGTTGGCAAAGCCATAATGACTTTTCGTGCCTCATCATCAAAATCTTTAGAAAACTCCTCCAACGCAGCTGTATCTTTCGACTGCAATCCTTCATAGAAATTAGTCGATGCTTCAGAATTTAAGGCTAGCCAATTAGAAACAGACTGAGCTATGGAGACGCTGCCCAAATCGAGCGTTAACGAGCGCTTAACGACTGACCGAATACTTTGGATTAGGAGTCGGTTAATTTCAATATCAGCAAAAATCCCAGAACACCCAAATAACTCAGCACCTATTTGAACCACCTCTCGACTCATGTCACCTTCTATGGGACGCGTTCTGAGCACCCGATCAGCGTAACAAAGTCGTGTGACACCCTCCTCACCTAACAAATGGGAATCAAGACGAGCGATTTGGGGTGTGACGTCCGCTCTTATACCTAACATTTTCCCAGACATTTGATCAACCAACTTGAATGTCTGTAGCTCTAAGTCCTTGCCCGATCCGGTTAAAAGGGATTCCAAATATTCAATTAACGGAGGCGAAACAAGCTCATAGCCGTAGCTGGCGAATGAATCTAAGATCGTCCGCCTTATCAACTCGACTCTTTGTGCCTCCTTGGGAAGCACATCATCCACAAACTCTGGAAGCAACCACTTTGGATGCATGACTAACGCCTATTAATATCTATCTTCAGGTCCCACACAGCTTTATTAAGACAAAAACAGAAGCACTACTAAACCAACAAGCATAGACGACAAACCAAAAAATCGGATTTTCCCATTGGACATGCTAACCAATCTTTCAAATGTATCCCGCCAAATAGTGGGCGACAAGAACGGAAACATACCTTCTATTACGAGCACTAAAGCAATTGCAGTCGTAATATCAGTAGCGTCCAAATTCGTCAACCTCCATTTTTACACTACAGCAGACAAGATAACCCCGTCATACGATTAATTTATCTCATGTGCTTAAAGAATGGTGACTCCGGCTCAACGATTAACACGTCGCTCTTATTATTAAAAGTCTCTCTATAGGCATTCATACTCTTATAGAAAGAGTAAAAATCTGGATCTTTTTTAAATGCCTTAGCGTAAATACGGGCCGCCAAAGCATCTCCCTCACCTTTGATTCGTTGAGCGTCGCGATATGCCTCTGCTATGATAATCTCCCTCTCGCGATCAGCATTAGCTCGTATCTTTTCAGAATCTGCAAAACCAGTTGACCTTAACTCATTCGCAACTCTTTTTCGTTCTGCTTCCATGCGGGAAAAAACGGCCTCACTAATCTCCGTAGTCAAATCGACACGTTTCAAACGAACATCAAGCACTTCAACACCGATCTTCCGCGCATCAGCATCTACCTTCTTTCTCATAAGCTCAATAATTTCATCTCGCTCACCAGAGATTACTTGGTATACAGTCCGTTTACCAAACTCTCCCCTCAAGCTGTCATTAACCGTCTTATTCAATCTGTCTTCCGCACGAATTTCATCACCCCCCACACTAATGTAATACTGCTTGACATCAGAAATTCTCCACTTAATAAACGAATCCACCAATACATTCTTCTTTTCAGACGTCAAGAAGCGCTCCGGCTCTTCGGTATCAACGGTGAGCGTTCTAATATCAAAGAATCTGACATTCTCTATGAGCGGCAACTTCCAATAAAGCCCTGGCTCTGTCTTGATGCTGATAATCTCTCCCAACCTAAAGATCATTGCTTCTTGCCGTTCATCAACTGTAAAAAGTGACAGACTCGCCGAAAATAATAAAACGCCAATACTAAGTATTGATGCGGTCAATGAAATTCTCATCTTGCCTCCCTATCGCGTACGCGCAATGCGTTTCTAGCACTACTGTCTTCGTTACTTCCACTAATTCCTGAATCAATATCGTTGACCTGATCCAACCCGATACCAAAAGTACTGGATTTTTTAGTAACCCCGGAACCAATTAATTTGTCTAGCGGAAGAAATAACAGGTTGCTGTTCTTCTTCTGATCGATATACACCTTCGTGGCGTTCGTAAAGATCGATTGCATCGTATCAAGATACATACGCTCACGAGTAACTTTTGGCGCCTTGCTGTACTCAGTTAAAACACTCTGAAATCGAGCCGCTTCACCCTGTGCCGCAGCTACAACACGGGCTTTATAAGCTTGCGCCTCTAGCACTAGTCGTGCAGCCGCACCCTGCGCCTTAGGCACAATGTCATTATAGTAAGCTTGTCCCTCATTCTTTTGTCTCTCTTGGTCTTGCTTCGCTTTTACCGCATCATCAAATGACGCTTGAACTTGATCAGGCGGTTGAGCATTCTGCATCGTTACTTGACTCACTGTAATTCCAGTTTGGTAACGGTCAAGAATCGATTGCATCAAATCACGTGCGTTCACCGCTATTGCTTCACGACCTTCCTGCAGCACAAAATCCATTTTGCTTTTGCCCACGATCTCTCGAATCGCAGATTCAGCTACTTCCTTGACTGCCTGATCTGGGCTGCGATTAAAGAATAGATAACTCTCAGGATTAGTACGTACATACTGAACAGCAAACTGAAGATCAACAATATTCTCATCATCCGTCAACATAAGTGCTTCAGTGGGCACTTTGTTCTTGGAGCTGTTTCTATATCCTACCTCAACGGTTCTCACCTCAGAAACGTTCACAATCTCCCTACTGTCAACTGGCCATGGAATGTGCCAATGTGGTCCCGGTTGTGTCGTTTCCAAATACCGGCCAAATCGAAAAACAACTCCTCGCTCACTTGCATCTACAATATAAATGCCACTAGCCGACCATATGAGCAAAGCGATGATAATCACCATACCGCCGCCAATTGTAGGCAGCCGACTTGGCGACTCGTTACCACCCGCACCATTACCTTTTTTACCGAAAGAACTAAATCGTTTATTGAAACGACGCCATAGCTCTTCTAAATCGGGTGGGCCATCATTATTTTGTCCCCATCTTGGGTCATTCGTTGCCATAAGCTTAAATTCCAGTAAATGTATGTAAGAAATATATTAAGAAATTAATTAATCAACGACAGAAGGTGTTTTTTCAACGATGTTATTTGGCTGCAAACAGACCAAGAGTTCGGAACAAATATCTCTAAGACCTTCGACGCCCTCACCAGTTATTGCGCTCAACCTCACCTGACTTATGTTACCACATGGGGACCTATCAATTCCCGGCGTGATCTCAGTGAGATCTATTTTATTAAAAATCGTAATTTGCGGCACGCTATCTGCCCCAATTTCTTTCAAAACGGCTTGAACTTGTTCCATTTCAAATTCTCTTGACTGACTAGAGGCATCAACCACGTGAAACAACAAATCCGAATCCGCAGTTTCCTCTAAAGTCGCCTTGAACGCCTCCACCAAGGAATGCGGCAAATCTCTAACAAAACCTACAGTATCTGACAACACGAACTCAGTTTGATTCACATACGCAAATTTGCGAGTTGTTGTGTCTAAAGTCGCGAATAATTGATTAGCAGAGAATACGTTTGCCTTAGTAAGCCGATTGAACAAGCTAGACTTGCCCGCATTTGTATAACCAACCAATGAAATTTTAATCACGCCCCTTCGGTTCCTACTGCTACGTCTCGTTTTTCTTTGCCTTTGGATGACTTCCAACTTGCTTTTTAAGGATTTAACACGAAAACCCAATAATCGACGATCTGTTTCTAGCTGCGACTCACCCGGACCTCGCAGTCCAATCCCTCCTTTTTGGCGCTCTAAGTGCGTCCAGCCTCGAACTAACCGAGTTGCCAGATGGGACAACTGTGCCAACTCAACTTGAACTTTTCCTTCATGCGTTTTAGCTCGTTGGGCAAAAATGTCGAGTATCAAGCTAGTTCGGTCCAAAGTTCTACATTTAACGACGCGTTCAATATTTCTTTGTTGAACCGGTGAGATCGCATGATTAAACACCACCAAATCAGCCTCATTCTCCGTAACAATCCGCGCCAGCTCCTCGATTTTACCTTTGCCGGCATACATCGCAGCGTCTGGACGATCCCTTTTGCCCGAGAGAATATGCAAGACCTTGGCTCCAGCACTCGTAACTAAACGCTTTATCTCTTCGACAGATTCTTCAAATGACGGGTCTCGAAAATCAATACAAACGATTATCGCTTTATCCACGAATCATGATCACCAATTGACGGGACCTACAAGAAGGATTGAAATAGTCACATGAAGCTTTGAAATCAATAAAGCACACTCGCCATTGGCATGAGATCCACTTAAACCGATTCATCAGGCTCCAATGCTACCGCCTTAGATGGAACAATCGTCGACACAGCGTGCTTATACACCATCTGAGTAACATTACTTTTAAGAAGTATAACGTACTGGTCAAACGAATCCACGTAACCCTGAAGCTTGATTCCATTAACGAGATAAATTGCAACTTGTACTCGCTCTTTTCGTAGAGCGTTTAAGAATGGCTCTTGTAACATCTGCCCTTTCAACGACATGTGTAACTCCTAACGGTGCAATCAGCTCAACTTGGGACAAAGCAGAATATAAAACGTTCCTGAGAAAACCCAAATTGTACTACAACAAAAAATAAAACGAACATATTACGGTTTACTTCTCTTCGAAAACGGATTAGTCCCTTGTTTGAAGATTACCCTAACCTGCGCCCCTTGAAGTTTGAAAGCTGTGGTAAATGAACTCTCCAAATACCTCCGGTAACTCTCCGGTACACCCTCAATTGAATTACCATGGATAACAACCAAGGGAGGATTAATCCCTCCTTGATGCGCATAACGCAGCTTCGGTCGATTGTATCCCTTACGTGGAGGCGATTGGCGCTCAGTCGCTGTCTTAAGCACTCGCGTTAATTGCGGCGTCGGCAGATTCATTCTCGAAGACTTAAATGCAGTGTCTACTGACCGTAACAAACCAGTAATACCGGAGCCTGCGGTTGCAGAAATATGGTGCACTTTAGCAAAATCTAAAAACCGCAATTTACGCCGGTATGTTCTATCAACGACTTCCCTAGCTTCTTCGTCACAAATGTCCCACTTGTTAATGACAACAACCATCGCTCTACCAGCCTCCACCGCAAACGCAGCCAGATTAACATCTTGATCTGATATACCCTCTGTTCCATCAATAACCAAAACAACGACATTTGACTCCTCCATCGCCTGGAGGGCTTTAATGACGGAGAACTTCTCAATCACCTCATTAACCTTCCCTCTTTTACGCACTCCTGCCGTATCAATGATGGTGTAGTCTCTCCCCTCTCTCTGAAACTCAATTTCTATAGCATCTCGCGTTGTCCCTGGCTTATCAAACGCAATGACTCGTTCCTCGCCGAGGATAGAATTAACCAACGTCGATTTCCCAACATTGGGTCTCCCTATAATCGCCATAACTGGATGCCTGTCTTCAAGCTCATTTTGAGCCGTGACGTCTTCTTCCAAGTCCGATTGAAACTCAGTCTCAATCTCTGAGATAAGGTCTGATACTCCATCGCCGTGCGCAGCAGAGATTATCCGAGGTTCACCCAATCCAAGCTCGTAAAATTCAGCCAAAGCTAAACTCGAACGCGCCCCCTCTCCCTTATTCGCAATCACCCACAGAGGTCTTCCAGACCTACGTAGTTGATCAGCGATGAGTAGATCTTCGTTGATAAGGCCTGCTCGTAAATCAACAATAAAAAGAGTTAAATCACTTTCATCGACGGCTTGCGCCGCCTGTTTGGCCATTTCACCGAATATACCTCGCGTGAGATCCTTATCAAACTCAAGCCCACCAGTATCAACAACAATAAACTTTGACCGTTGTGTTTTTACAATACCGTAGTGTCGATCTCGCGTTAATCCGGGTTGACTGCCCACTATGGCGTTTCTGGTTCGAGTTAACCGATTGAATAGTGTCGACTTCCCAACATTTGGTCTACCGACAATTGCTACTGTTCTTGACATAGTCATAAATTTAACGCCGAGAATCGACGACCATTAACCCGCAATCAGAGATGTTGGTCGATACCGAAGGCATACAAATTACCCTCAGACGTTTGCACAAAGACTTTGTCTCCGATTACCAGTGGATTAGTCAAAATGGGGCTGCCGTCTGTTTTAACCCTTCCTGCAAAGGAACCGTCAGCCGAGTCTAATAGGGAAATCACTCCATCCAGATCTCCAACTATTACCCAAGGCCCAAGTGATGAAGGACCGGATATATTGCGATATTGGAACGATTCGTTACGCCACAACAAGGCACCTGTTTTACGATCCAGAGCCATAATGTGGCCGATTGAGTCAGATACAAAAATCTTATCACTGTCAAAACCTAAACTGCCCACAGCTGAAACCTTAACGCTCCAATTCTGACGCCCTTTTTCTAAGTCAAAACAAGCGGCTCTGCCTTGGAACGTCGCCATACAAACCGCTTCTTCCAAAACTATGGGAGTTCCAACAACATCCGATATGCGCTCAAGATCATTATCCCCAGAAGGAATGGAGACATTTACACCCCACAATTCATTCCCCGTAGCACTTCCAAGATTCATCGCGACACCCCCATGGAACCCGGCCACGATTGATTCTTTCACTCCAATTGCCAACCCCGGATTAGCACGCAAAATCAGACTTTGACTAGGCACCTGAAAATCCCATTTGAAAGTGCCCGTTGCACGATCCAAGGCAACCAATCTCCCCTGAACATCACGAACAACGACTACACCGCCAACGGCTAGAGGAGCACCGGTGACCGAATTACGCACGCTTGACTCCCATTTCACCGAACCGCTAGCATCAACCAGTGTAACTACACCGTCTTCTCCACCAACAATAATATCTCTATCTGCAGCACCCACGCCACCAGAAATTTGCTGTTCAATTTTCGTTTCGAATAATACTCGTCCTGTCTCCCAGTTGAAACACGAGATCGATCGAGCTGAAGCCCCGCACACTCGATCTGCCACAGCAATAGGAGACAATATTCCCCCACGAGGATTACCCAAAGAGTTATTCCAAATTTTTTGTAGCGACACTCTTTGTTCAAATTTTGGAAGATCTGCGGGTTCTCGACCCGGCGCGGCACATGCAGCTGCCAAGAGGAGCGATAAAATCGCTAAGCCGGTAATAAAAATTTTCACTGCGAACTTAAACTATCAATCTTGATTTGAACGATATCGACCCATGGATTGCCCTCTGGGAGTCGATCAAGTGCCTCCTCATAAGCTGCGCGGGCTTTATCGTTTAATTTCTGAGCTGCGTAGATATCCCCCCGCATGTCCGCAAACAAACCAGACATGGATGAATCAGCATCACCATCGAGAATACTCATTGCCAAATCAAATTGTTCTGTTATCAAATACAGCGCGGAGAGGCGCAGTTTTGCTAATGAAACCAAACTCGCATCACGATGGTCTGCAATAACGCCTTGAATAAGATCAATCGCCTGCTTATAGTCACCATTGTCACTAACTGCCTTCGCGAGATTCAGTCGAGCCAAATCAGCGTAGTATGTCCCACCATAATCAACAATAAGCTCTTTGGATAAGGAATCCACTAAATCCACCTCATCCCCAGTTTCCGCAGCCTCAAGTTTGTTAAATGTCGCGGACGCTGATTGCGCCTTGATAAACTTTTGATGTTGCCACCATTTCATGCCGCCAAACCCAATTGCTACCGCGAGCACTACCATGATCACCACGTTCCCGTAAGCACGCCAAAACTGCTTTATTGCATCTACCTGTTCCTGCTCGTCTGCGTCAAAAACTGCCATAATTAATTACCTAATTTATTTCTATGTCTAAACATCACTTCCACGAATTCTGCTAATCGCGTCAGTCACACTCAAGTCTTGTTGTTGGTCCGCCATAGCCATCTTCGCACCACGAAGAGATTTCAAGGAAATTCTTTTCCTAGCCATCTCACTATTACCAATGATGATAGCAAAATTGGCGCCACTCATATCAGCTTTCTTCATTTGAGATTTTAACGCACCACCACCGCAATGCAGTATTACTTTAAGACCATTATCACGCAATTCCCGACAAACATCCCAAGCATAAAGCTGAGCTTTTTCATCAGCAGACACCACATAGACGTCTGGGGTTATTTTTGGAATCAAAACACTACAACTCTCAAGAGTAGCTAGTACACGCTCGACACCCAAAGCAAAGCCGCAAGCTGGTATGGGTTTACCACCTATTTGCTCGGCCAAGATATCGTATCGACCACCCGCGCAAATGGTTCCCTGAGCACCTAGAAAATCCGTCTTCCATTCATATACAACGTCGTTGTAGTAATCTAAACCTCTCACAAGATTTGGATTAACTAAATATTCAATTCCAGCATTTTCCAGAAACAACTTGAACCGCTCCATCTTATCGATCGACTCAGTTGACAAGTATTCCAGCAATTTCGGAGCAGACGACACAAGCTTTTGCATTTCTGGATTTTTACTATCAAGGACCCTCAATGGATTTATATTGATCCGTCTCCGAGAGTCCTCATCCAAAAGCGTCTCGTTTACCTTTAAAAAAGTCACTAGCGACTCACGATATTTGCCACGGTCTTCTTTGCTACCTAAAGAATTAATCTCTAATCTAACTTCCCCAATAGCTATCCCTAAGCTTCTCCAAAGTTCTGAAGCCATCAAGACGTGTTCCGCATCAATATCCGGACCTTCAAAACCAAGGGCCTCTACCCCGACTTGATGAAACTGCCGGAAACGACCTTTCTGTGGCCGCTCGTGCCGAAACATAGGGCCGTAGTAGTACAATCTGCGGGCATCACCGTACGTCATATTGTGTTGTATGGCTGCACGCACTGCCGAAGCAGTACCTTCTGGGCGCAGCGTCAAAGAATCACCGTTTAATGTATCCATGAAGGTATACATTTCCTTTTCAACAATATCCGTTGCCGTTCCGATCGACCGTACGAAAAGATCTGTTCTTTCAAGGATCGGTGTTCGAATATTTTGATACCCAAACATTGCCAACCACTTTCTAATACGAGACTCAATCCATTCCCACTGGTAACTTTCTTCGGGAAGAATATCATTCATTCCACGAATCGCTTGAATCTTATCCATACGTATACTCATCCAAAAATCTACTCAGCAACCCACAGTTTGGCTACATCCTTAATGGCAACATTAACTCCCATATGTTTCGCGGACATACTTTTGCACAATACCTTCAAACTCTTGCGCAATCGTTACTCCTCTCAACGTTGTGACTTTATTACCATCGACATAAACGGGTGCGACGGGATTTTCGCCAGAGCCAGGCAAACTGATACCTATATTCGCATTTTTACTCTCGCCCGGGCCATTTACAACACAACCCATCACAGCAACCTTCATCTCCTCAACCCCCTGATATTGCTTTTTCCAATGAGGCATTTGTTCCCTCAAAAACGCTTGAATATCCTTTGCCAGTATTTGAAAGTAATCACTCGAGGTGCGTCCACATCCAGGGCAAGATATTACAAGCGGCATAAATGATCGAATACCCATAGTCTGTAATAATTCTTGAGCAACGTGTACTTCCTCTACGCGATCTCCGCCTGGTTCTGGAGTGAGAGAGATTCGAATCGTATCTCCGATTCCCTCTTGAAGCAAAATAGCCAATGCCGCACTAGACGAGACGATTCCTTTACTACCCATTCCAGCCTCGGTTAAGCCAAGATGAAGCGGGTGATCAGTTCTAAGACTCAAATCCCGGTAAACAGTTACAAGCTCTTGCACATCGCTAACCTTACAAGAAATAATAATCTTATCGTGACTCAAACCAATTGACTCAGCCAACTGAGCGCTTTGAATAGCAGATGAAATGAGCGCCTCGCGCACAAGCCCTTCATTACTTAAGGGCACCTCTTTTGCAGCATTGTCATCCATCAACCTACTTAACTGAACCTGGTCTAAACTCCCCCAGTTAGCACCAATTCTGATGGGTTTATTGAATCGGCAGGCATACTCTATAATAGAAGCAAACTGACTATCCTTTTTGCTTCCTCTACCCACATTACCCGGATTAATACGATATTTATCTAATGATTCGGCACACTCCGGGTGTTCTTTTAAAAGCCGATGACCATTGAAGTGAAAGTCACCCACTAGAGGACAGTCAATCCCTTTTTTTGCTAATGCCTCTTTGATGCGAGGTACTGCCGCCGCGGCTTCGACTGTATTAACAGTAACCCGCACGATCTCCGAACCAGATGCGTGCAAATCAATAATTTGGGAGACCGTGGCCAAGACATCCGCCGTATCCGTATCGGTCATCGCTTGAACTACTATGGGCTGACCGCCGCCAACCATGACAGAGCCCACGTGAACAGTATTAGTTTTTCTTCTCAGTATTTTATTCATAACTCGCCAAAGACCAATAAGATGAGGCGTATTTAAATTAACGCCGTCAATGTCGGATTAACATCTCCTCGAGGTGTTCGACGATTTTTCACTTTGCCAGCCAACTGACCACAAGCCCCAGCAATATCATCACCTCGAGTCTTTCTAACCGTAGTCACCAAGCCCGCATTCATAAGTATTTTTTGAAAATTAGAGACCACCTGTGCCGAGCTACGATTAAAACCCGAGTCATTAAAAGGGTTAAACGGAATTAAATTAAACTTACAAGGAACGCCCCTCGTCACGTTAATTAATTGTCTAGCATGCTCCGCCAAATCGTTAACTCCATCGAGCATGATGTATTCAAAGGTGACAAAATCACGAGGTGATCCCCGGCGCTGCCACTTAACACCTGAAATAATTTCCCCCTTTGAGCTATCAGTGTATCGCTTACACGCCTCCATCAAATCAACTATTGGATATTTTTTATTAATTGGAACGATCTTACTTCTCAATTCATCGTTAGGAGCATGAAGAGAAACTGCGAGCGATACCGGACAATCCTCTCTCAAACGGTCAATGTTCGGAACAATTCCGGACGTAGAAACTGTTACCCGCCTACGAGAGAGGCCATACGCAAAGTCATCCAGCATAATTCGAACTGCGTGAACTACGTTGTCATAGTTGGTTAGCGGTTCACCCATACCCATGAGAACAACATTAGATACGGGGCGCGATGCATCGGCACCGTCAAGTCTCGCTGATGAGCCATCGGATTGAGGGAATCTATTTTGCGCCAACCAAAGTTGACCAATAATTTCAGACACTTTAAGGTTCCGGTTGAACCCTTCGCGACCAGTCGCACAAAAAGCACACTCCAACGCGCACCCAGCTTGGGATGAAACGCATAAAGTTCCGCGCCCCTTCTCTGGTATGAAGACAGCTTCAACCGAATTTGCATTATCAACCGGAAATAACCACTTGAGCGTGCCATCATCTGAACGATTCTCATGACCAAACTTAGGGACTTTAATCGTAACAAGTTCGCCAAGTTTATCTCTTAAGGACTTGGAAAGATCCGTCATCAAGTTAAGGTCAACAACACCGCGCTGGTGAATCCACCTGAACAGTTGTTGAGAACGAAATGAATTCTCACCAATCCCTTTGAGAAACTCAGCGAGTTGACCACGGTCTAGATCAAGAAGATTGGTCTTCTCTGACATTAAATTAACGCTTGTAAACGTTCATGTTGGGGAAAAAGTATGCGATCTCAATCGCAGCATTTTCCATTGAATCAGATCCGTGAACAGCATTAGCATCAATACTCACCGCAAAATCAGCCCGTATAGTGCCTTTATCTGCTTTCGTAGGATCAGTTGCGCCCATTAAATCTCTATTTTTCTTAATCGCGTCCTCGCCTTCAAGAACCTGAATACAAACTGGTCCAGAGGTCATAAATTCAACCAAATCATTAAAAAACGAACGATTCTTGTGAACCGCATAAAAGCCTGCCGCATCGTCCTTCGACAAAACCGTAAACCTCATCGCTGATATTTTTAAGCCCGCATCTTCAAATCGGGATAAAACTTTTCCAATTACATTCTTCTCGACTGCATCGGGCTTAATGATTGAAAGCGTCCTCT